>NZ_JBJNRJ010000020.1:27124-73846 GCF_046233715.1 Trujillonella humicola
TTTGGTACGATACTAAACCAAACCGTCAGGGACCCCCCCGGACGCGCCCGCCGGCGCGGGCCGGGGGGGGGGCGCGGCCAGCGGGGGTGGACGGCGGGCTCAGCGGGCCCCGAGCGACCGCCAGTACTCGTTGAGGGCGTTGTTCGTCTTCACGAACCACACGATCGGCCCGACGATGATCAGGATCCCGGGCAGGTACCACAGGCCGGTCGCGCCGCTCACCGGCTTGGGCCGGCCGGCCCGCTCGTACATGGTGCCCACCTCGCTGCTGGCCAGGAAGGGCGAGGCGACCCCGATGAAGATCGCGAGGACCAGGGCGAGCCCGCCGCCGAGACCGTTGCCCGTGTGCCGCTTCATCTCCTCGTGGACCTTGAAGTACCAGACGAGGCTGTAGATCCCCAGGGTCACGATGCACAGCAGGATCGCGACACCGGTGCCGCGCACCTGGCCGATCGGCCCCGACGGCGCGAAGTACTGCCCGGAGGTCGGGGCCGCGGGCATCGGCTGCCCGGCGAAGCCGCCCTGCGCGGCGCCATAGCCGGGCGGCGGGGGCGGAGGGGTCTGCGGCGCCGGGTAGGACGGTCCGCTGGGGTACTGGGAGGTCGACATGGCGCCCCGTTTCCTGCATCGGCCGGCGGGCCCTCCGTCGGCGGCAGCAAGCTAGACCGCCGGGGGCCACGAGCACAGGCTTCCCGGCGTGACCGGGGCGGCGGTGGCCCCGGCCGTCACGGCGCTCCCTCCCGTCCCGCTCGCCGCGAGGCATCGCCTCGGTCGGGACCTCAGCCGGGACCTCGGCCGAGGACCGTGGCGGCGAGCCGGTCGAGGAAGGGCAGCTGCCCCTTCACCAGCTTCTCCCGCGCCTCGGCGAGGCCGAACCAGCCGGCCCGGTCGATCTCCGGGAACTCCTGCACCCGCCCGGACCGGGGCGGCCACTCGAGCGGGAAGGTGTTGCTGCGGCAGGTCGCGGCGTCGAGGTCGCCCTCGGCGGTCCACACCGACAGCACCTTGCCCGAGGCCCGCACCTCGCCCAGCGGCAGCAACGCGTCGGCCGGCACCGGGCTGCCGAGCTCCTCGGCGAACTCCCGGCGGGCAGCGGCCTCGGCGTCCTCGTCCTCGTCGTGCTCGCCCTTCGGGATCGACCAGGCGCCGGCGTCCTTGCGGGCCCAGAACGGGCCGCCCATGTGACCGAGCAGCACCTCGAGCCCGGCCGCCCCGCGCCGGTGCAGCAGCACCCCCGCGCTCCGCCTCGCCACGCCCCCACCCTCGCACGCGAGGCGCCGGAGTCAGCGCGGGCGGGCCTCCCGCACGGCGCGGGTCCAGCTGGAGCGCACGCGCACGATCGTGGTGGCGCGGGCACGGGCGCAGGGTGCGCAGCGGCCGGTGGGGGTGCAGGTCGGGCAGGACATCAGGGCCTCCCTCGGAGTCGGTGCGCCGGACCGTGGCAGAGCCGCGGACCCGCGGGCCTGCACCGACGCGCCGGTGGGACAGGACGTCACCTGCCGGACACGGCCCGTTGCCCCGCCGGTCGGCTCAGGGGCAGCGGCCACCTCCGGAGCCCCGACCGCCGGCCCCGTTCCCCGGGGCGACGGGCCCGCGGTCGGCCCCGCGGTCGATCCCGCGGTCGGCCCCGCGGTCGGCCGGCCGCCCACCGGGGCCGCAGGGGTCGTCCGGCGGGTCGGCCGCAGGAGCGGCCTCGTCCGCTTCGCCGACCGCCGCCTCGTCCGCAGCCTGGTCCGCCGGCGGCTGCGGGGGCGGGGGTGGCGCGGGCGGCGGGCCGACGGGCGACGGAGCGACCGGCGGGGCGGACGGCGTCGTCGTCCGCCACGCAGGCGGCGGCGGGGCAGGCCGCGGCTCGTCCGACAGCTCCGCCGGCAGCGACGCGGCGGCGGGTCGCTCCTCCGGCGCCGGTGCGAGGACCACCGCCGACCCGGCGACCGCGGCCAGCAGGACGGCGACCGCGGCGACCGGCCACCTGCGCCACCGGGGCCCGCGGTCGGCCCGGTGCCGCGAGGAGAGGGGCATCCGGTCGGTGTCGGCGTCCGCCGGGGGGACCGGGCCGCGGTCGTGCGGGCTGCTCGGCATCGGGCGCGAACGTACGACCGCGTTCCGCCGTCGCGGCACCGACGCGCGCGCCGCGACGCCGTCCGGGCAACGATCCTCCCCGCCTGTCACACCCGCCCCAGGCACGCGTCGAGCCTGACCGGACCGGTCCGTCCGGACCGGTAGACAGGGCCCATGAGCACCACGCCGGCCCGTCCGTCGCCCGCCACCCCGGGCAGCGCGCGACCCGCCGTGGCGATCGCGGCGACGACCACGCCGGTGCTCTCCTACGCCCTCGCGCACAACCGCGTGCCGGTGGTGTCCCGCCTGGCGCTGACCAACCACGGGGCCGCCGTCTCCGGCGCCACGGTCCGGCTGTCCGTCCAGGACTCCGAGGGCCCCATCGGCGGCGCGGTGGAGCGGCTGGTCGACCTGGAGGCCGGGCAGACGACGGTGCTCGCCGACCTGGGCCTGGTGATGGACCCCGCGGCGATGCTGCAGATCGACGAGCAGCGACCGGGCTCGATCGAGGTCGACGTCCTGGTCGACGGCGAGGACGTCGCGGGAACCGCCGCCCCGGTGCAGGTGCTCGCCGCCGGCCAGTGGCTGGCCACCCCCGTGCCGCTGGCCCTGGAGATGCTCGCCGCGCACGTCCTGCCGCACCACCCGGCCGTCGGCGCGCTGCTCGACGAGGCGAGCGCCCTGCTCGCCGAGCGCACCGGCGACCCGTCGGTCCAGGGCTACCAGGCCGGCCCGGAGCGGGTCGACGCGATCGTCGCCGCGCTCACCACCGCCATGGCCGCCCGCGGCATCCGCTACAGCGAGCCGCCGGCGAGCTGGGCCGACCTCGGGCAGAAGGTCCGCACCCCCGGCGACGTCCTCGACGGGCGGGTCGGCACGTGCCTGGACACCGTGGTCGTGCTGGCCGCCGCGCTCGAGCACGCCGGCATCCGGCCGCTGCTGTGGGTCGCCGAGGGGCACTCGTTCCTCGGTTACTGGCGCGAGGAGCGCGGCGCGGAGAGCGCCGCCACCACCGACGTCGCGCCGCTGGTGAACCTGGTCGACCTCGGCTACGTCCGGCTGGTCGAGACGACGCTGCTGGCCTCGCGCGCCGCCGACGCCCCGGCCCCCGACCCCGAGGAGCTGCACCGCGCGGCGTACACCGCCTGGCTGGCCGGCGGTCCGGGCGACCGGGCGCTGGACCGGGTGCTCGGCGTGACCGACGTCCACCGGGCCCGCCGGGACGGCATCGTGCCGCTGCCGGCGCGCACCCGCGGCTCCGACGGCACCGTGCAGCTGGTCGAGTACCGGCCGGCCGTGCACGCCGCCGCCCGACCGGCCGAGCGGGCCGTGGCGCCGGTCAGCCGGCACGGCCGCCCGGAGGCCCCCGCGCGGGTGCAGCAGTGGAAGAACAGCCTGCTGGACCTGTCGCTGCGCAACCGGCTGATCAACTACACCGAGCGGTCCGGGCTGCCGCTGACCGTGCCCGCCGGCTCCCTGGCCGCGCTGGAGGACCTGCTGTCCGGTGGGACCGCGGTGACGCTGCTGCCGTCGGACCGGCTGGCCGCCGTGCACCGCGAGCGCGGCGTCGGCGGCGCCGCCGAGCTGCCGGAGGAGGTGCTCGCCGAGACGCTGGCCGAGCGCCGGTCGGTGCACGCCGACGTCACCGAGGGCGGCTACCTGCCCCGGCTGCGCGGGCTGGCCTACAAGGCCAAGACCGTGCGCGAGGAGACCGGCGCCAACAACCTGTACCTGGCGCTGGGCAGCCTGGTGTGGGAGCTCGACGGCCGCCCGCTGCGCTCACCGCTGGTCCTGGTGCCCGTCGTCCTCACCGCCGCCTCCCGCACCGGCGGCTACCGGCTGTCCCTCGACGACACCGGCGGCGCCACCCCCAACTACTGCCTGCTGGAGAAGCTGCGGCAGGTGCACGGGCTGGTGGTCCCCGGCCTGGTCGATCCCGAGGACGGCGCCGGCATCGCGCTGGACCGGGCGCTGCGGGCCGTGCGCGAGGCGCTGGCCGACGCCGGGCTCCCGCACCGGGTCGAGCCGACCGCCGACCTCGCCGTCCTGCAGTTCGCCAAGTACCGGCTGTGGAGGGACCTCGACGAGCACTGGGCCGACCTGGCGCAGAACCCGCTCGTCGCGCACCTGCTGCACGAGCCGACCGAGGCCTTCGCCGACCCCGCGCCCGACACGGCCGGCTCGGTCGACCTCGACGAGCTGGCCGCGCTGTGCCCCGTGCCCGCCGACGCCTCGCAGCTGCGGGCGATCGCGGAGGCGTCGGCCGGGCGCACCTTCGTGCTGGAGGGGCCGCCCGGCACCGGCAAGTCGCAGACGATCACCAACCTGCTGACCCGTGCGGTCGCCGACGGCAAGCGGGTGCTCTTCGTCGCCGAGAAGCGCGCCGCCCTCGACGTCGTCGCGCGCCGGCTGGACGCCGTCGGCATGGGACCGTTCGCGCTGGACCTGCACGACAAGGGCAGCAAGGCCGCCGCCGTCCGGGCGCAGGTCAAGGCGGCGCTGGAGCACGCGGTCGCCGCCGAGGAGCAGGACCCCGCCCACCGGCAGAGCCGGACCGACGCCGAGGACCTGCGCGCCGCGCGGCGCACGCTGGCCCGCTACACGGCCCGGCTGCACGCGCCCAACGCCGCCGGCCTGTCCTGCTACTCGGCCCGCACGGCACTGCTGGCGGCGGGCCCGGACGCCCCGGTGCTGCCGGTGCCGCCTCCCGTCGTGGCCGCGGCCTCCGCCGAGGACCTGACCGCCGTCCGCCGTGCCCTGGCCCTGCTGCCCGACGTCGCCGACCTCGCCCGGCCCTCGCCGCGGCACGCGTGGGCGTTCGTGGACTCCCCGCGGGTCGACCTGCTCGCCGCCCAGCAGACCGCCGCGGCCGTCGACGCCGCGATCCGGGCGCTGCCGGCCGAGGAGCACCTGGCCCGGGCGCTGCGCGAGGTGCGCACCCCCGCCGACCTCGACGGTCTGGCCCACCTGCTCGCCGGGCCGGCCACCACCCTCGACGTCCTCGACGAGGTCCCCACCGAGCGCTGGACCACCGCCACGACGCAGGTCCTCGGTGAGGTCGCGGCCTTCGCCTCCGGCGTCCACCCCGGCCTCGACGTCGCCGGCCCCGAGGCGCTGGCCCTGCCGCTGGCCGAGCTGTACGTGGAGGCGCAGACCGCGCAGGCCGGCACCTGGCTGGCCCGCCGCCGCGGCCTCACCGCCGTGCGCGAGCGGCTGGCGCCGGTGCTGCGCCCCGACGTCAAGCTGCGGCTGCGCGACGTCCCGGACCTGACCGCGGCGCTGTGGCGGCTGCAGCAGGCGGCGGCCGCGCTGGCCGCCCGGGCGTCGGTCATCCCCGGGCTGGCCGTGCCGGCCGGCTGGAACCCGCTCCTGGAGCCCGACCTGCTCGAGGGCCAGGTCGCGTGGCTGCGGCGCAGCGGCGCGCTGGCCGACAGCGCGAGCGAGTTCGCCGTCCAGCTGCGGCGCTACGTGGTGGGTGGCCCGGGCCCCGATCCGGCCGCCGCGGCGGCCGTCGGGCGGCTGCGCGACGCGCTGGGCGCGCTGCTCACCGCGTGCGCCAGCGACGCGCGGCGGCTGGCCGCCTGGTGCGGGGACGACGGGCTGGTCTTCCGCTGGACCATGACCCGCCCCGAGCGCGGCGTCGAGCACACCGGGCTGATGTCGCTGCGCCGGTGGATCTCCTTCCTGGACACCCTGGAGCCGCTGCGGGCGGCGGGCCTGGCCGACGGCCGGACGGCGCTGGTCCGCGGCGAGCTGCCGGCCGACGACGCGCTGCGTGCCTTCGAGCACGGGGTCGCGCTGGCCTCGGTGGCCGAGCGCCGGGACGCCTCGGACCTGGACGCCTTCGACGCCGAGGCGCACGAGAAGGCGATCGGGCGCTTCGCCGCCGCCTCCCGGGCCGTCCGCCGCCACCTGGCCGCCGCCCTGCCGGCCTCGGTGCTGGCGGCGCGGCCGTTCGACGCCCGGACCGGCGACGGCCGGGTCGGGGCGCTGCAGCGCGAGCTGGGCCGCTCCCGCCGGGGCCTGGGGGTGCGCGCGCTGCTCGAGCAGTACGCCGACCTGGTCACCGCCGTCACCCCGTGCGTGCTGGTCAGCCCGGACTCGGTGGCCCGCTTCTTCCCCGCGCGCGCCGGGCTGTTCGACCTGGTGGTGTTCGACGAGGCCTCCCAGATCCGGGTCGCCGACGCCGTGGGGGCGCTGGGGCGCGCCCGCGCCGCGGTGGTCGTCGGGGACAGCCGGCAGATGCCGCCGACGTCCTTCGCCGAGCCGGCCGCCGGCGGGGAGGACGACGTCGCCGACCTGCTCGGCACCACGGTGGAGGACGAGGAGTCGATCCTCTCCGAGTGCGTGCAGGCGCGGGTGCCGCGGCAGTGGCTGTCGTGGCACTACCGCAGCCAGGACGAGTCGCTCATCGCCTTCAGCAACGCCAACTACTACGACAACCGGCTGTCGTCGTTCCCCGCTCCCACGCACGGGCGGGCCTCGGCCGAGCCCGGCGGCCGCGGCATCGGGCTGGTCCGGGTCGACGGCACCTTCCACCGGTCCGGGGCCGGGCGGCTGCTGCGCACCAACCCGATGGAGGCCAAGGCCGTCGTCGCCGAGATCCGCCGGCGCTTCGACGCCTCCCCGCACCGGCTGCCCTCGATCGGCGTCGTGACGTTCAACGCCCAGCAGCGGTCCTACATCGAGGCGCTGCTGCGCGACGCCGACGACGACCGGCTGGTCGAGGCGCTGGACCGCACCGACGGCGAGGGGTTGTTCGTCAAGAACCTGGAGAACGTGCAGGGCGACGAGCGCGACGTCGTCCTCTTCTCCACCGGCTTCAGCCCCGACGACCGCGGGGTGCTGCCGCTGAACTTCGGCCCGCTCAACCGGGTGGGCGGCGAGCGCCGGCTCAACGTGGCGGTCACCCGCGCCCGGCGGCAGGTCGTCGTCTTCACCTCGTTCGACCCGGCGCAGCTGCGCGCCGAGCAGACCGCCTCGGTCGGCGTGAAGCACCTGCGGGCCTACCTGGACCTCGCCGCGCACGGCACCTCGGCGCTGCCGCGCGAGGCCCGGCCGGCGAGCACCCTGGACCGGCACCGGGAGGAGGTCGCCGAGGCGCTGCGCGGGCGCGGGCTCACCGTGCGCACCGACGTCGGCCTCTCCGAGTTCCGGGTCGACCTCTCCGTCGCCGCGCCCTCGGCGCCCGGCACCCCGGTCATGGCCGTGCTGCTCGACGGCCCGGCCTGGGCGCGCCGGCGGACCGTCGGGGACCGCGACGGCCTGCCCGTCGAGGTGCTCTCCGGGATGCTGGGCTGGCCGGCCGTCGAGCGGGTGTGGCTGCCCGCGTGGCTGCGCGACCGCGACGCCGTCCTCGACCGGCTCGTCGCCACCGCGACCGCCGCCGCCCCCGCCCCCCTCTCCGCGGCCCCTCCCACCGAAGTGGCCACTCCGGCGACCCCTCCCCCCACCGAAGTGGCCACTTCGGCGGGTCCTCCCTCCGCCGAAGTGGCCACTTCGGCGGAGATCCCGGTGGCGGCGACGGTGCCGCCGGTCCGGCCCGTCCTCGCCGTGGTGGACGACGGTCCCGGCACGCCGCCGGCCGCCGCCGCTCCGCTGCCGCCCGCTCCCCCGCTGGCCGCGCTCCGGTCGGCCCCGGCCGCCGCGATGGCTCCGGCGCCGTCCCCCGCGCCGGTGACCGCACCGCGCGCCGAGCTGACCGTGGTCGCGGCCCCCGTCGAGCCGGCCGTCGAGCCGGCCGTCGAGCCGGCGGTCGAGCCGGCAGTCGAGCCGGTCGTCGAGCCGCCGGTGCCCGCCCGGCGCGCCAGTGCCACCCGCCGCCCGGCCGCCGTCCTGGCCCACGGCGAGCAGCCGTTCAGCCCCTGGTCGCCCCGGCCGGCCGGTGACCGCAAGACCCTCGACCAGCTGGCCGACCCGAAGGCCGCCCGCGCCGTCCGCCGGCTGCTGGCGGCCGGCGTGCGGGCCGAGGGCCCGGTGCACCGCGACCGGCTCGTCCGCCTGGCCGCCGGCGCCTACGGCCTCACCCGGGTCACCGAGACCCGCCGGGACGCGCTGCTCGCGCTGCTGCCGGCCGAGCAGCTCGCCGGCGACTTCGTCTGGCCGGGGGACGCCGACCGCGCCGGCTGGACCGGCTACCGGCGCCAGGCCGCCAGCGCCGACCGGCCGCTCGAGCACGTGGCGCCGGAGGAGATCGGCAACGCGATGGTGGCGCTGTGCCCGGCCGCCGGCGCCACCGCCGAGGAGCTCTTCCCCCGCGTCGCGGAGGTCTTCGGCTACCGGCGCCGCACGCCGTCGCTGGTCCCGCTCCTGGAGCGGGCGCTGACCGCCGTCCTGGAGTCCGGACGCCTCGTCCGCGCCGAGGACGGCACGCTCACCGGCTGAGCCGCGGGCGGACCCCTGGCCCGTGGCCACGGTGAGCGCGACACTCTGCCTCCTCCTCGAGGACGGGGGCATGCCGATGACCGCGGACGTCAGCCGGCGCCGGCGGTGCGCGACGCTCCTGGCCGCGGTGGGGCTGGGGGTCCTGGGCACGGCCTGCGGCGGGGAGGAGCCCTCGTCCGCCGCCCCCGCCTCCCCCGGGACACCGGCCGGCGGGATGCCGGCCGGGTCCGCCGTTCCCGACGCGCTCCCCGGCACCCCGCCGGAGGTGGCGGAGGCGCTGCTGACCACGGACGACCTCGGCCGGGGCTGGACCGATCTGGGCGCCCTGCCCCTCGACGAGCGCGGCCTGGACGAGTGCCCGGCCAGCCAGGTCATCACCGCCGGCGAGGACCCGATGCGGCGCGGAGAGGCGCAGAGCCTGTACGCGCAGGACGACCGGGACGTGCCGACGTTCGGCGAATCGGTCTCGCTCTGGCAGTCGGCCGACGTGGCCCGGGACCGGATGGCCGAGTTCGCGACGCTGCCGACGGACTGCCCGCCCGTCGAGCGGGAGGTGCCCGACGGCGGGACGGCCACCGTCCGCCACCTCGCGGCGGACGCACCGGCGCTCGGCGACGAGGCCGTCGCCCTGGTCCACGAGATCCGGCTCCCCGAGGGGACGATCGTCCTCCGCGACGTGGTCGTGGTCCGGATCGGCGACGCGCTGGTGCTCACCGAGGGGCCCGACGTCGCAGCCGACGATCCGGCGCTCGGCGACGTGCGGCAGCAGTTCGCCGAGCTGACCGCCCAGGCGGTCGACAAGGCCGCGCAGGAACTCACCCCCTGACCCTGGCCCGACGCGCCGCCGCGGCCGTCGGCGAGGATGAGCCGGTGGACTTCTCCGCCGACGTCGAGGACGCCGCGGCGCGCCTGGCCGGTGTCGCCCGCCGGACGCCGCTGCAGCGCAACGCCCGGCTGTCCGCCGCGACCGGCGCCGACGTCTGGCTCAAGCGCGAGGACCTGCAGGTCGGCCGCTCCTACAAGGTGCGCGGCGCGTACACGACGATCAGCCGGCTCGACGAGGCCGCCCGCGCCGCCGGCGTCGTGTGCGCCAGCGCCGGCAACCACGGTCAGGGCGTGGCGCACGCCTGCGCCGCCCTCGGCGTGCGGGGCTACGTGTTCGTCCCCGGGACGACGCCGCGGCAGAAGCGGCAGCGGATCACCGCGCTCGGCGAGGGCATGGTGGAGCTCGTCGTCTCCGGCGACACCTACGACGCCGCGGCGGCCGCCGCGGCCGGGCACGCCGCCGCCACCGCGGCCACCCTGGTGCCGGCCTTCGACGCGCCGGGCACCATCGCCGGGCAGGCCACCGTCGCCGTCGAGGTGCTCGAGCAGCTGGCGGAACGGCCGGACGTCGTCGTCCTCCCCGTCGGCGGCGGCGGGCTGCTGGCCGGTGCCGGGACCTGGCTGGCCGAGCACAGCCCGGGCACCCGGCTGGTCGGCGTCGAGCCCGCCGGCGCCGCGAACATGGCCGCCGCGCTCGCCGCCGGGCACCCCGTCGAGCTCCCCGAGATCGACACGTTCGTCGACGGCGCCGCGGTCCTCCGCGCCGGCGACCTGACCTTCCCGCTGGTCCGCGACTGCGGCGCCGAGCTGGTGACCGTGCCGGAGGGGCAGATCTGCACCGAGATGCTCGACCTCTACCAGGTCGACGGCGTCATCGCCGAGCCCGCCGGGGCGATGGCGACCGCGGCGCTCGCCGGGGGTCAGGTGCGGGTCGAGCCGGGGCAGACGGTCGTCTGCCTGCTCTCGGGCGGCAACAACGACGTGAGCCGCTACGCCGAGGTCGTCGAGCGCTCGCTGGTGCACCGCGGGCTCAAGCACTACTTCCTCGTCGAGTTCCCGCAGGAGCCCGGGGCGCTGCGCCGCTTCCTCGACGACGTCCTCGGCCCGGACGACGACATCGTGCTGTTCGAGTACGTCAAGCGGGACAACCGCGAGACCGGTGCCGCGCTGACCGGCATCGAGCTCGGCGCCGCGGCCGATCTCGCCGGGCTGCTGGCCCGCATCGAGGCCAGCCCGCTGCGGATCCAGCACCTCGCGCCGGGCACGACCGCCTACCGCTTCCTCGTCTGAACGGAGTGTCGCAGCGCCGGTTTCCTGCGCTGCGGGAATCCGCTACCCCACCCGGCCGAGGCCGAGGAGGGTGACGTCGTCGGTGTCCGGCGGGGCCAGCGTCGCGAGGACGGCGTCGAGCAGGTCCGACAGGTCCGGCCCGCCGGCGGCCGCGGCGGCCTCCAGCGCGGCCAGCCCGCCGTCGACCGGCTCGCCGCGCCGCTCCACCAGCCCGTCGCTGAACAGCAGCAGCCGCTCGTCGCCGGTGAGCCGCAGCCGGCTCTCGGCGTACTCCGCGTCGTCGAGGACGCCCAGCGCCGGCCCGCGCCCCGCCCGCAGGAAGCCGGTCGCCGTGGACAGCACCGGCAGGTGCCCGGCGCTGGAGACGGCGACCTCTCCGGTGGCCGGGTCGAGCTCGGCGACCACGGCGGTCGCCATCTCCCCGGGCAGCAGCGCCGTGAGCAGCCGGTTGAGCTCCGCCAGGGCCGCGCCCGGCCCCCCGTCGCGCAGCAGCGCCGCCCGCAGCGCGTGCCGCAGCTGCGCGGTGACCGCTGCCGCGGACAGCCCGTGCCCGGCGACGTCGCCGAGCACCAGCGACACCCGCCCGCTGGGCAGCGGCACGAGGTCGTACCAGTCGCCGCCCACGACGTCGTCGGCGCTGGGCAGGTAGCGGGCGGCCAGGTCGACGCCGGGGACCTCGGGCAGCTCGTCGAGCAGCAGGGTCCGCTGCAGGGCCGCGGCCATCCGGTTCTCCTGCTCGGCGCGGACCCGCGCGGCGACGGCGACCTGGCCGGCCAGCGCCCGGGCGGCGGCCACCTCGTGCTCCGCCCACGGGCGGGCGGTGCCCCGCACCGTCTCGGTCCAGGCCTCGAACGACCGCCGGGGCGACAGCCGGCCGCTCGCGGTCACCTCGGTCTCGTGCGGGTTGCCGCCCCACGTGACCTCGCGCGGGGTCTCCGGCCGGAACCAGGCGAGGAAGTCCCCGCCGTCCAGCCCGACCGCGAGCACCCCGCTGGCGGTGCCGGCCAGGCCGTCCGCGGCGGGCAGCACCCGCGGCAGCGCGTCGGTGACCGGGATGCCGGCCTCGAGCAGCGCGCTCACCAGCGGCCCGACCTGCTCGGCCGGCGGGGTGTCCCCCAGCAGCCGCAGCCGCCCGTCCACCCGCACGGCGGCGCCGCCGGCCGGCAGCAGGTCCAGCACGGTCCCCTCCCCCTCGGTGAGGGCGGGCAGCGGGGTGCGCCCGGCCCGGCCGACCGCGGCGGCGAGGTCGGCCGAGCGCTGCGCGACGCCGACGACGTCGCCCTGCGCGCCGGCGGCGACCTTGGTGTGCAGCAGCAACGAGGCGGTGCGGCCGAGGAACTCCGCGGCGACGCGGTCGGCGTAGGAGGGCCTCCGGGGACCGGCGTAGTGGTGGCAGGCGATGAGCCCCCACAGCCGGCCGCGGTCCAGCAGCGAGACCGACATGGAGGCGACGACGCCCATGTTGGCCAGGTACTCCAGGTGCACCGGCGACACGCTGCGCAGCCCGGCGCCGGACAGGTCCAGCGGCCGCCCGGTGCCCGGCACGACCGCCGGCTCCAGGGACACCGGGGTGTAGCCGGCGTCGGGGATCGACCGCAGCCAGTTGGTCGCGTAGAGGGCGCGGGCCTGCGCGGGGATGTCCGCGGCCGGGTAGTGCAGCCCGAGGAAGGGCTCGAGGTCCGCCCGGCGGTCCTCGGCCACCACCTCGCCGTTCCACTCGCGGTCGAAGCGGTAGACCATCACCCGGTCGAAGCCGGTGAGCGCGCGGACGTCGCGGGCCAGCACCGCGGTGAGCTCCTCGAGCGAGGCGGTGCCCGACAGCCGCTGCAGCACCGAGGGCAGCCGCCGGTGCCACGCCGGCCCCGCCTCCGCGGCCCCGGCCAGCGGCTCCCACTCGGTGACCAGGAGCCCGTCGGCGCGGTGCACCACGAGGTCGGCCGGGCCGGTGGCCAGGTCGAGCCGGAGCGGGTTGAGCTCGGTCAGGTCGCCGGCCAGCCCGGCGCGCAACCGCCGGGTGTCCTCGGGGCCGAGCAGGTCGGCGAGGGTGCGGCCGGCGACGTCGGTGCCGAGCACGGCCGCGGCGTTCGCCGAGGCGACGACGACGGCCAGGTCGGGCTCGGTCACCGCCAGCAGCGCGCCGTGCGGCTGGATCGCGCCGGGGACGGCGATGGGCTCGTCCGCGCAGCGCAGCAGGGCGTCGGCGAGGGCGGCGTCGGAGAGGGCGGCGTCGGAGAGGGCGGCGCCATGGGGAGCGCCGTCGGCCGGGATCACCGACCGACCCTACGAACCGACTTCCCCGCCGGCGAGGCCGGCCTGCTCGACGATCGGCACCGCCCGGTGCAGCTCCAGCAGGTCGATCACCAGGCGGACCGGGCGGTTGCCGGCCGGGCAGACCACCTGCAGCCCGACGCCGACGTCCCCGCAGTGCTTGGCGGTGCGGATCAGCTGCCGGGCCCCGGAGGAGTCCAGGAAGGTGGTGTCGCCGAGGTCGACGACCAGGGACGTCGCACCCGACGCGAGCACGTCGGCGACGGCGCTGCCCAGCTGCGGGGCCGTCGCGATGTCGAGCTCACCGCGGACCCGGAGCGCGGGCCGCCCCTTCACGAGCGTGCGCTGGACCTCGAACTGCACCGACAACCAGCCTCTCGCCCGACGCCCGGCCGCATCCGGTCAACGGCTCATCGGTTCCCGGTACACCGTAGGCAAGCCCCCCGTGCGCTGTCGCGGCAGGTCACCCGACCGGTACCGCACCGTCCGCCGCCGCCCCCGGGTGCTACGGATCCGTGACGACCTCCGGTCGGTGGTGCGACATCCGGGATGGGCCGGCCCGGCGCCGGGCAGGGTGGGATCGCCGGGGAGCGCGGGAGCGGCCTGCAGCCGGCGGAGGAGGCGGTGTCGGTGACCCCCGACGTGACGCGCGACATCCTCGAGGAGGCGTGGCGGCCGGGCACCGCCCCGCCCGTGGCGGTGCACGTGCGCCCCGAGGTCCACGCCCGGCTGGTGCGGCAGGCCGGCGACGGCTGCAGCGGCAGCCGGATCGGCACCCCGGCCGCCCTCCCCCTCGTCGTCGACGAGGGGATCCCGGCCGCACCCGGCTTCGAGGTGCACCGCGCCGTGGCCGGCGCCGGGCTGCACCGCGCCGCCACCGGCGCGGAGCTGCACTCCGTGGCGACCGGCAGCGACGTGCCCTCCGCGGCGACCGGCGCCGAACCGCACCGCGCCGTGGCGGGTGCGGCGTGAGGAACCTCGTCGCCAACGGCGTCGACCTCGTGCGCGCGGTCGTCGACGAGGGGCTCAGGCAGCTGGCCCGCGTCGTCGCGGGGGCCGCGGACGACCGGCACCCCTCGCCGCACCGCGCCCCGGGCGGCCGGGCGGACGCCGCCCGGCCGCCGCTGGGCCTCAGCCGCTGAGCCTGGCGGCCTCCTTCTTCACGGTCACCGGCTCGGCCAGCCGCTGCTCGTCCACGACCGCCTGCAACCGGTCGACGGTCTCCTCCAGGCCGGGGCCCAGGCGCCGGCCGGGGGTGAACGTCGCGGGCAGGTGCTTGAGGCCGTTGATCACGCCGACGGTGTCGTAGTGCACCGCCCCGCCGGGCTCGCAGACGAAGTCCGGCATCCGGTCGAGCACGGCCTTCAGCATCGTCTTGAACGTCGCGCGGGCCACGTTGGAGCCGATGCACCGGTGCACGCCGAGACCGAAGCTGGCGTGCCGGTTGCCCTTGCGGTCCAGCTTGATCTCGTGCGGGTCCTCGAAGACCGTGGCGTCCCGGTTGGCCATCGCCCACGACAGCCAGAGCCGGTCGCCCTCCCTGAGCCGGACCCCGTGGATCTCCTCGTCCTTGGCCACGGTGCGGCCGTCGCCGGGAGCCGGGGTGTAGAAGCGCAGGAACTCCTCGGTGGCGCTGTCGCGCAGCTCCTCCCACTCGTCGATGAGCCGCTGGCGCTGGTCGGGGTGCTCGGACAGCCACTCCAGCGAGTGCGCCGTGAGCGCCGTGGTGGTGTCGAACCCGCCGCCGATGAGCAGCCCGACCGCGCCGAGCACCGCCATGTCGTCGGGGCTCTGGCCACCGATGTCGGCGTTGATCAGAGCGTTGACCAGCCCCGGCCGCGGGTTGGCGCGGATGTCGGCGATGTAGCCGAACGACCGCATCCCCATGACCTGCATCTGCTGCAGGACGACCTCGTGCTCGGGGGTGTTCGGCTTGGTGTAGACCTGCGCGTGGATCGGCTCGACGTAGGTCATGTAGTCGTTCATCGGGAAGCCGAGCATCGCCATCGTCAGCACGGCCGGGACGATGTTGGCCAGGTCGTCGACGAAGTCGATCCGGCCGGTCTCGATCACCTCGTCCAGCGAGGCGCGGGTGAGCTCGTCGATCACCGGCTGCCAGCGGGCCACGGCCGCCGGCGACAGGTAGGGGTTGAGCGCGTTGCGGTAGTGCCGCTGCGCCGGCGGGTCCATGCCGAGGAACATCCCGCCGAGCCGGCCGGGCGGGCCGTAGGACATCTGGCGGCTCTCCAGCGGCGGGGGCGGGATGGAGATCCCGGTGTACCCGTTGCGCTCGCCGTGCGGGTCGTCGTCGTTGGACAGCACGTCGGCGCGGCGCGCGGTGTCGAACAGCTCCTGGTTGCCGGTCACGAACCAGTAGCCGCCGTGGGTGTCGTTCCAGGCGATCGGCTTGCTCGCGTGCAGCTCGTCGGAGAGCCGTTCGAACTCGGTCCGGTACTGGTCGCCGTGCCGGTCGAGCTCGATGCGCAGCGCGCTGCGCTGGTCTCCGGTGCGGACGGTGTCGTCGACGGTCATGCGGCTTCTCCCAGGTGGTCGGGCTGGTGGGCGGTGGGGTGGCCGCGGTCGCTCCGGGACGGCGGCCGGCGGAGCTCAGGACAGGCGGGCGACCTCGCGTCGGACGGTGACCGGCTCGGCGAGCCGCTGCTCGTCGACCACCGCCTGCAGCCGGGCGATGGTCTCGGCCAGGCCGGGGCCGAGGCGCTCGCCCGGCGTGAAGGTGGCCGGCAGGTGCTTCATGCCGTTGATCACGCCGACGGTGTCGTAGTGCACCGCGCCGGCCGGGTCGCAGACGAAGTCCGGCATCCGGTCCAGGACGGCCTTCAGCATCGTCTTGAACGTCGCGCGGGCCACGTTGGAGCCGATGCACCGGTGGATGCCGAGACCGAAGCTGGCGTGCCGGTTGCCCTTGCGGTCCAGCTTGATCTCGTGCGGGTCCTCGAACACCGTGGCGTCCCGGTTGGCCATCGCCCACGACAGCCACAGCCGCTCCCCCTCGCGGAACCGCGCCCCGTGGATCTCCGCGTCCTGGGTGACGGTGCGCCCGTCGCCAGGAGCCGGGGTGTAGAAGCGCAGGAACTCCTCGGTGGCGCTGTCGCGCAACTCCTCCCACTCGGTGATCAGCCGCTGCCGCTGGTCGGGGTGCTCGCCCAGCCACTCCAGCGCGTGCGCCGTCAGCGCCGTCGTCGTGTCGAACCCGCCGCCGATGAGCAGCGACACGGCGCCGAAGACGTCGCTGTCCTCGGTCCGTCGCCCGGTGATCTCGGCGTTGATCAGGCCGTCGACCAGCCCGGGCCGGGGGGTGGCGCGGATGTCGGCGATGTACCCGTAGGTACGCACCGCCATCTGGATGCTCTGCTCGATCACCCGGTCCATCTCCGGGGTGTTCGGCTTGGTGTAGACGGCGGCGTGGGTGGGCTCGACGTAGATCTCGTAGTCGGCCATCGGGAAGCCGAGCATCGCCATGGTGAGGACGGCGGGGACGATGTTGGCCAGGTCGTCGACGACGTCGATCCGGCCGGTCTCGATCACCTCGTCGAGTGCGGCGCGGGTGATCTCGTCGAGCACCGGCTGCCACCGCGCCACCGCCGCCGGGGACAGGTAGGGGTTCAGCGCGTTGCGGTAGTGCCGCTGCACCGGGGGGTCCAGCAGCAGGAAGTTGCCGCCGAGCGAGCCGGGCGGACCGGCCATCGCCTTGGCCGACTCGGGGTTCATCGACGGGATGCTGATCCCCCGGTAGCCCCTGCGCTCGCCGTGCGGGTCGTTGTCGTTGGACAGCAGGTCGGCCCGGCGGGCGGTGTCGAACAGCTCCTGGTTGCCCGAGACGAACCAGTAGCCGCCGTCGGTGTCGTTCCACGCGATGGGCGCGGTGGCGTGCAGCTCGTCGGCCAGCCGCTCGAAGTCGGTGCGGTAGGCGTCGCCGTGCCGCTCCAGCCGGACGACCCCGGGTGCCCGCTCCTCGACCGGTGCTGCGCTCGCCTCGTCGACACTCACGGCTGCCCCTCTCCCCTGCGGACCCGGCGCCGAGGAGCACGGACCCGTCACCGTCCCGTGACGGCGTTCACAGTTCGAAGAAAGAGTATCGATCGAATCGTTGCGAGCAAAGCCTTGGTCCGTGTTCCCACCGGCGGGTCGGCGCAGCCGCCCGCGGCCGGGCCCGGGAGGAGGCCCCGTCAGCGAGCTCGTCGCGGCGGACCGGCGTGGCCGGGGACCGCTCCGGGCACGGTGCCGTCCCGCAGCCACGCGACGGCCGGCCCGCGGAGGCGGGTCAGCCCCTTGTAGTCGGCCATGTCGTCGGGCAGCTCGGCCAGCACCGCCGCGAGCCGACGCCGCCACTCCGGCACCGCGGCCAGCTCCCGCAGCGACAGCAGGTACGTGCGGACGAGGAAGCAGATCGCGTTCGAGACGCCGAGCCGGATCAGGTGCTGGACCTCGACGCGCAGGTGCAGCCGGTCGGGCAGCGCGGGATCACCGACGACCGCCGCCCGGGCCGGGCCCCACGCCGGACGGCTCTCGGTGGCGGTGTCCAGCCGGCGGTCGACGGTCACCGACCAGTTGGTGCGCCGGTACTCCTGGCCGGGGTGCAGGCGCAGGAGGAACTGCTCCGCCCGCTGGACGACCCCGGTCTCGTGCACCCGCGGCACCGGCCCGTGCACCTCGAGGAACCGCATGCCGACGTCGAAGCCCACCGACCAGTCCGCGGCGAAGGTGACCAGGCCGGCGTCGGCCCACAGCGACCCCTCGCGCTGGTCGAGCAGGACGACGTCCTCCTGGACCTGGCTGCCGAGCAGGGCCAGCGGGCCGCCGGGCAGGGAGTCCTCGTCACCGACGGTGAAGGACGTCGACGTGCCGGTCAGCTCGTTGCGCCAGCTCCACCGATCGCCGTCGACCCGCAGCGCGGTGGCGCCGGGCAGGGTGGCCGCCAGCTCCGGCAGCAGGGTGGTCAGCGCGTCCCAGGCGGCCACCCGCATGTGCGGTAGCTGCTGGCAGCGGGCGGGGTCGGCGGCCAGGATCTCCCGGCGCAGCGCGAGCTCGGCCGCGTACCCGGCGTCGACGTCGAGGAGCCCGGCGCCCCAGGTGCCCGCTGCCGTCCGCACGGGCCGGCGGGCCGGCTCGACGTCCGTGGAGTACCGGTAGCTGTCGGTGGCGAACGGGAAGGGGAAGCGGGCGGTCCGCTCCGGCGGGTGGACGGCGGTCACAGGTCCAGCTCCAGCTCGTCGTCGGCGCACCGGGAGACGCAGGCCATGAGCACGTCGCCGGCCGCCCGCTCGGGCTCGGTCAGGTAGAGGTCGCGGTGCAGCGGCCGGCCGGCGGCGACCCGGACGCGGCACCGCCCGCAGACGCCCTGCCGGCACAGGCTGGGGACGGCGACGCCGGCGTCCTCCAGAGCCGTGAGCAGGCTGGTACCGGCCGGTACCGGCACCCGCGTGCCGCGGCGGGCGAGGCGGGCGGTGAAGGGAGCCCCCGGGTCGAGGTCGGCGGCCGAGAAGCGCTCGGCGTGCACCCGCACGTCGGGCCAGCCCAGCTCCGCCGCGGTCTCCTCGACGAAGGCGATGAGCGGCGCGGGCCCGCAGACGAACACGTGCGTGCCGAGCGGCCGGTCGGCCAGCACGGCCGCGACCCGGCCCAGCAGGCCGGGCGTGCTCTCGTGCACCTGCAGGCGGTCGCCGCACAGCGCCCGCAGCTCGTCGCGGTGGGCACCGGCGCCGGGGCGGTGACCGTAGAGCAGCTCGAAGGACCTGCCCCACCGCACCGCCGCACGCGCGTGCGACAGCATCGGCGTGACGCCGATCCCGCCGGCCACCAGCACGGAGTGACGGGCCGTGGACACCGGCGGGAAGGCGCTGCGCGGGCCGGTGGCGGCGAGCCGGTCGCCGGGCCGGAGGCGGTGCACGGACGCCGATCCGCCTGCCCCACCGGGGCGCAGCAGCACCGAGATCCGGCACTGCGGCGCGGGCGAGCCGTCGCCGGTGAGCGAGTAGGCGTTGCGCCGCCCGCCGCAGTCGAGCACCAGGTGGCTGCCGGGCGCGTAGCCGGGCATCGGGCCGCCGTCCGCTCGGCGGAGGGTCAGCGTGCGGATCCCCGGCGCGGCGTCCGCGGTCGCGACCACCTCCAGCAGGAGGTCGCCCCGCTCCGGCCGCGCGGACGCGGGGAGCGGGGCCGTCACGCGGTCCCCGGCGCGTCGGCCACGGAGCCGAGGTAGGCCGCGCGGTGCCGGGAGAGGTGCGCGGAGACGTGCAGCCGCGTGCCGCAGCCCCGGCAGCGGGTCTCGCTCGGCCCTGGCTGCCCGGTCTCGGTCGTGCTGCCGCAGTGGGCGCACCACACCCGCCGGCGCCGGGTCGAGGTGGCGGCGGCGCGGATCTCCGCGTCCACCGCACCGAGCCGGGTGGCCACGGCCCGGGCGGCGAGGACGTCGGCCTCGGGCCCGGCCAGCGCCAGGCGCCAGCCCACCCGGGCGCCGGCCACCTCGGCCGCGAGGAGGTCGAGGGTGGCGTCGTCGGCCCGGTCGGCCGTGTGCACCCACACGGGGGTCCCCGCCGACGCGGC
The DNA here is from genome assembly GCF_046233715.1 of Trujillonella humicola. Classification (NCBI taxonomy): domain Bacteria; kingdom Bacillati; phylum Actinomycetota; class Actinomycetes; order Geodermatophilales; family Geodermatophilaceae; genus Trujillonella; species Trujillonella humicola. The sequence continues at coordinate 46,514 of NZ_JBJNRJ010000020.1, forward strand.
CGACCGCCACGCCGTCACGACCGACGCGCCGCGGTCCCCGAAGCCGAGCAGCGCCAGCCATCGCGCCGCGCGGTCGAGGTCCGGGACCTCCCGCACCATCCGGTCCTCCCGTCGTCCACCGCAGGTGGTGCCGCACGCCCGGGACGGCGGACACCCGTGCGGGTCACCCGCCCGTCACGGTCCCACGGCGCGGGCGTGCAGCGGGTGGTGGCAGGCTGTGCCCACGGCCGACGGAGAGGGGGCGGTGTGGACATCGCGTTCACGGTGACCCTGCCGGTCGACACCGACAGCGTGCCGTTCGTCCGGGGGATGTGCCGCCAGGCGCTCGAGCACCTGGGCATCGCGCGGTCGGTCATCGACGAGATCACCCTCGCGCTGACCGAAGCGTGCGCGAACGTCGTCCAGCACAGCGGCGGCCACGCCCGCTACGAGGTGGGCGTCTCGATCGACGACCGGCGCTGCCGCATCACGGTGTGGGACGACGGCGAGGGCCTGGACCCTTCCGCGGCGCCGGCGACGCAGAACGGGCGCGACCGCGCCGACGGCGGGACCGGACTGCTGCTCATGCAGGCGCTGGTCGACCGGCTGGACTTCCGGCACGACCGCGACGGCCGGCACCGGGTGACGCTGGAGAAGCAGCTGTCCAGCCGCCCCTCCCTGCGCCTGCTCGACTGAAATCGCGCTCGCGGGTCAGCGGAGGACCAGCGAACCCCGCGCGTCGGCCTCGAGCAGCGCGGCCAGCCGGGCGGCGCGGGCAGCGGCGTCCCGGGCGGCCGGGTCGGAGCCGTCGGCGCGCCGGCACAGCAGGGTCAGCTGGTGGGCGGTGACGAGCCGCCACGACCGGCGGCGGCGCTCGGTGCCCTCGACGGCCGACGCCGTCCCGTCCGTTCTCTGCACGCCGTCCTCCTCGGGCCACCGGGGGCGGATCCTGCCCCTCGGCGGGTCGTACGATAGATCAGGACCTTTCGAAAGGTCCAGCCCGGTCGCCATCGCGGCCTCGGCGGTCAGCCGGCCGGCCGGACGCGGGGCAGGCCGAGTCGCCGCTCGGCGACGATCTCCCGCTGCACCTCGCTGGTGCCGCCGTGGGTGGTGCTGACCGGCGCCTTGCGGAACGCCCACTCGACCGCCCCGTGCAGCGGGCCGGCGTCGCCGCGCGGCAGTGCCCGCTCCCCCAGCAGGTCGGCCAGCGCGTCGGCCCTGGGCGACGGCCCACCTGCTGGCCGGGTCGGCGCCGGGGCGGGAGCTGCTCGGCGCGGTCGACGCGGGCTCGGTCGTGCCGGCGCTCGCGCTGCGGCCGCTGGTCGACGGGTCGGCCGGCCCGGTCACGCTCGGCCTCCGCCCGGCACGTTGCCGGCGTTCTGCCGGCGTTGCGGGTGCTGCACCACCCGCAATGCCCGGGAAGGGCCCGCAAGGAGGAGGCCGGCCCGCCCCGCGGGGCGCGGTGCCGACCGGTACCCGGCCGGTGAGCCAGCACGGCGGAGGCGGGCCGGGAAAGGGGCCCCGTGGCTCTAGGGTGTGCGCCGCGTCACGACCGGCGGCAGCGCGGCCGCCGGCACGCCCGTCCACGAGGAGGACGTCGAGTGGAGCGATTCTGCGAGGGCCGGGTGGCCGTCGTGACCGGAGCGGGTCGCGGCCTCGGCCGGTCGCACGCGCTGGAGCTGGCCCGGCGCGGCGCCCGGGTGGTCGTCGACGACCTGGGCGGCGGCCCGGACGGCACCGGCGCCGACCCGGCCGTGGCCGAGGCGGTCGCCGCCGAGATCCGGGCCGCCGGCGGCGAGGCCGTGGCCGGCGGGCACGACGTCGCGGACTCCGACGGGGCCCGCGATCTGGTGCAGCTGGCCCTCGACGCGTTCGGCCGCCTCGACGTCCTGGTGTGCAACGCCGGCGTCCTGCGCGACCGCACCCTGGCCGGGATGAGCGACGAGGACTGGGACACCGTCGTCCGGGTGCACCTGCGCGGCACCTTCGCGCCGTCCCGGGCGGCCGCCGCGCACTGGCGGGACCGGGCGAAGGCCACCGGAGCCGGCGTCGACGGCCGGCTGATCTGCACCACGTCGCCGGTGGGGCTGTACGGCAACTTCGGGCAGACCAACTACATCGCCGCCAAGGGCGGGATCGCCTCGTTCACCCTCGGCGCCGCGCAGGAGCTGGCCCGCTACGGCGTCACGGTCAACACCATCGCGCCCACGGCCGCCACCCGGCTGACCGCGGGCCTCATGTCCGACGACGTGGCCGCGCAGTTCGACCCCGCCTTCGTCTCCCCGCTCGTGTCCTGGCTGGCCGGGCCGGGCGGTGCCTCGGTGACCGGCCGGGTGTTCGACCTCCGCGGCAACCGGCTGGCGCTGGTCGAGTCGTGGCGGATCGGCGCCGAGGTGCTGCGCGACGAGCCCTGGGACGCCGCGGAGCTGGACGACGTGGTGGCCGGGTTGGTCGGCAAGGCCGCGCCCAACCCCGACCTCAGCGGCTACGTGCAGCCGGGAGCGAACTGAGATGCCGCTGAACCTCGATGCCGTCGGCCAGGAGTGGGACGCGGGCACCAGCACCTGGACGTCGAAGGACGCCCTGCTGTACGCGCTCGGGGTCGGCGCCGGCGCGCCCGACCCCCTCGCGGAGCTGGAGTTCACCACCGAGAACTCGCACGGCGTGGCGCAGCGGGTGCTGCCGACCTTCGCCGTCGTGGCCGGCGGCTGGACCGGGACCGGGCAGGCCGGCCCCTCCCTCGGCGACTTCCCGATCCAGGCGATCCTGCACGCCGAGCAGTCGATCACGCTGCACGGCGAGCTCCCGGCCGAGGGCGGCGTCCGCCTGACCTCGAGCGTCGCCGGGATGTACGACAAGGGCCGCGACGCGCTCATCGTGACCCGCAGCCGCGCGCGGGACGCCGCCACCGGCGCCCCGCTGTACGAGACGTCGGCGACGATCTTCGTGCGCGGCGAGGGCGGCTTCGGCGGCGACCGCGGCCCGAGCACGCCGTGGGCGGTGCCCGACCGGCCCGCCGACACCGTGGTCACCTACCCGACCCGCACCGACCAGGCGCTGCTCTACCGGCTCTCCGGCGACCGCAACCCGCTGCACTCCGACCCGTGGCTGGCCCGCCAGGCAGGCTTCGACCGGCCGATCCTGCACGGGCTGTGCACCTACGGGTTCACCGGCCGGGCGCTGCTGCACACCGTCTGCGGCTCCGACCCCGCCCGGTTCGGCGGCATGTCGGTCCGCTTCTCCGCGCCGGTGTTCCCCGGCCAGGAGCTGGCGGTGCACGTGTGGGAGACCGACGGCGGCTGCCTGTTCCAGACACGGGTGGGCGACACCGTCGTCCTCGACCGCGGCCGGCTGACGGTGCGCTCCTGATGGCGCGCGTCGGGATCGTCGGGACCGGGGCGATGGGCCGCCCGGTCGTCGACCGGCTGCTGGCCGCCGGCCACGCGGTGGCCGCCCACGTCCGCCGGCCCGAGGCGGCCGAGGAGCTCCGCGCCGCCGGGGTCGAGGTCGTCGCCGGCCTGCCGGAGCTCGGGCGGGACCGGGACGTCGTCCTCGTCTACGTCTACAGCGACGAGCAGGCGCGCGAGGTGACGCTGGACAGCGGGCTGCTCGACGCGCTGGCCCCCGAGGCGCTGGTCGTCGTCCACACCACCGGCAGCCCGCGCACGGTCGAGGCCATCGCGCAGCGGCACCCCGCCGTGGTCGACGCCGCGGCCAGCGGCGGGCCGGCGCAGGTCGCCGCCGGCACGCTGACGTTTTCCTCGGCGGGGACCCCGAGCACGTCGAGCGGTTCCGCCCGGTCCTGGGGTCCTACGCGGCGCACGCGGTGCACTTCGGCCCGCTGGGCTCCGGGCAGCGGGTGAAGCTGATCAACAACCTGCTGTTCGGCGCGCACGTCCAGCTGGCGATCGAGGCCGCGCGGATCGCCGGGTCGTTCGGCCTGGACGCCGGACTGCTGGCGCGCACGCTGCACACCGGCAGCGGGCAGAGCTACGCCCTGGACCTGGTCGCCGCGACGGGCTCGGCGCAGGCGCTGCTGGAGGGCGCCGGGCCGTACGTGCGCAAGGACGTCCGCGTGGCCGACCGGGTGGCCGCCGACCTGGGCGTCCCGCTCGGGACCATCGGCGCGGCCACCCGCCCCCTGCTCGACCCCTGACCTGCGCGGAGGAGATCCGTGGGGGTCACGCCGACGGATCTCCTCCGCGCAGGTCAGGAGGTCAACACCGCCCAGCCGCCGGCCGGCAGGGACACCCGGTCGCCGTCCAGCCCGGCATCCCCGGCCAGCACGCTGCGCGCCCCGGGCGCGCGCAGCGTCACCGGCCGCGCCGCGGTGGAGAGGACGACGAGCAGCCGGCCGCCCCCGCCCGACGACGCGTAGACCAGCGCCTCGTTGGCGACGTCGAGCACCTCGGTGCGGGCGGCGTGCAGCCAGGGGTGGCGGCGGCGCAGGCCGAGCAGCTCCTGGTGCCGGGCGAAGGTGGGCAGCCCCAGCGGGGAGAGCCCGGCCGGGTCGGCCGGGAACGGCGGGCGGACGGCGTCGTCCCCGCCGGCGCGGTCCTCCTTGACCCCGCGGAAGGCGTGCTCGTCGCCGGCGTAGACGGCCGGGGTGCCGGCGACGGTGGCGAGCACCACGAGGGCGTGGTCGAGGCGCGCCGGGTTCGTGAGGCGGCTGGCGATGCGGGTGACGTCGTGGTTGCCGAGGAAGGTGTAGGGGACGAACCGCTGCACGAACCCGTCGTGCCGGCGCAGCGCGTGCGCGAGCTCTGCAGGTTGGCGTCGTTGAGCGAGCTCCAGACGGCCTTCCACAGCTCGTACTGGGTGACCGAGTCCAGTCCGCTCTCGGCGACGACCCGCGGGTAGTCGCCGTGGATGACCTCGCCCATGAGGTAGGCGCCGGGGTGCCGTTCGCGCACCCGCCGCGCCACCTGCGCCCAGAACGACGTGGGGACGGCGTACGCGGCGTCCAGCCGCCAGCCGGCGGCGCCGCGGTCGAGCCAGTGGCACATCACCTCGGTCACGAGGTCGACGACAGCGGGGCTGCCGTGGTCGAGGGCCACGAGGGAGGAGTGACCCTCGAAGTCGTCGTACTCCGGTTCCACTCCCGGCCGCCACGCCTCGGGCCCGCCGGGCCAGCGCAGCCGGAACCACGAGGCGGTGGGCGCCGACGGGCCCTGCTCGAGCACCGCCCGGAAGGCCGGGTGACCGCGGCCGACGTGGTTGAAGACGCCGTCCAGCAGCACCCGGACGCCGCGGTCGGCGGCCGCGGCGAGGAGCGCGTCGAGGTCGGCGTCGTCGCCCAGGCGAGGGTCGACCCGCCGGTGGTCGGTGGTGTCGTAGCCGTGCGTCTGCGACTCGAAGACCGGGCCGAGCGCGAGGCCGTTGGCCCCCAGCTGCGTGACGTGCTCCAGCCAGGCGGTCAGCTGCCCGAGCCGGTGGACGACGGGCGCGGCGGGGTCGCGCTCCCGCTCGGCGCCGACGAACCCCAGCGGATAGACGTGCCACCAGATGACGTGCTCGACCCAGTCCGGTTCCGTGCCCACACCACCCAGCCTGGCATCCGGGTGGCAGGCCGTGCCTCCGGGCGATGCGGTCGCGCCGTTCATGTCGGAGGGCCGCGAGATGGTGACCCGGTGCCGCACCTCGACCTCCGGCGTCCCGCACACGCCTACTTCTTCGGCTTCGCCCAGACCGATGGCTGCCTCTACGCGGGCCGAGGTCAGAAGGGGCGCTTCTCGATCGAGCTGTCCGTGCGGGACGAGAGCGTGCTCCATTCGTTCGCCGCGCTGTTCGACGTGTACTCGCGGGTGTCGTACCGCGAGCGCAGGACCAACTTCGGGCCACATCGCTCGGCCGTGTGGTCGGTGTCCGACCTCGCCTTCCGACGCGAGCTGGTCGATCTGGGCCTGCCGAGCGGGCGCAAGGCGGGGACGGTGGCGCCACCGGCGTGCCCGGTCAGCCTCCCGGACTACGCGCGGGGTCTCCTCGACGGTGACGGCAGCGTGGGATTCACGCGCACCGGCCTCCCGTTCGTCAGCTTCGTCACCGCCAGCCGGCCTCTGGCCGAGTTCTTCTGCGCCCAGGCGCTGGCGGTGGCCGGGGTCCACCGGACGATCGGACGGAACACGCGCGACGGCGTCTTCAACCCGATGGTGGCGGGTGATCCCGCTGCCCCCTTCGCGGCCTGGCTGTATCCGGACGGGTGCCTCGCGCTGGAGCGGAAGCAGGAGGCGGCCGCACGCGTGGCCGCGTGGACGAGGCCCGCGGGCATGCGGGCGCGCCCGGCCTTCGGTGCGCGCCGGTGGACGGCAGCCGAGGACGCTGACGTGTTCATCGGCTCGATCCGAGAGGCCGCCGGCCGGCTCGGTCGGAGCGAGAAGTCCGTGACCATACGTCGGGTCCGTCTGCGGAAGGCGGGTTCAGCGAGGTCGCCTGGCGTCCGCGTCGAGGAGTAGCCGAGCCCGGAGGATCCGGCGGGCCTCCTACCGTGGGCGCGTGCCGGAGCCGCTGCACGACCTGCCGCACATCGACGAGCACGCCGTCGACGTCGCCACGCCGACGGAGGTCACCTGGGCGGCGGTGCTCGCCGCGCTGCACGACACCTTCACCGGGCCCGCCGCCCGGTCGGTGGCCCGGGTGCTGGGCTGCGCCCCGGCCACGACGACCGGCCCCGACCTCCCGCGCCCCGGAGCCGCCGTCCCGGGCTTCCGCGTCATCACCGCCGAGGAGCCGCGGCTGCTGGTGCTCGCCGGCCGGCACCGGTTCTCCCGGTACGGGATCGTCGTCCGGCTCGACCCGGCCGGCAGCGGCACGCGGGTGCGGCTGGAGAGCCGGGCGGCGTTCCCCGGTCCGCACGGGACGCTGTACCGGCTGGCCGTGGTCGGCACCGGGGGGCACGTCGTCGCGGTGCGCCGGCTGCTGGCCGGCGTCCGGAGGGCCGCGGGGGCGACGTCGTCCTAGGGTCCGCGGCATGGCGGAACACGAGCTGCGGACGGTCCTGACGGGTGGCGGCTTCTTCGAGGGCCCGCGCTGGCACGACGGCACCTGGTGGGTGTCGGACTTCTACCGGCACACGGTCAGCCGGGTGACTCCCGACGGCGAGGAGACCGTCCTGTTCGAGGTGGAGCACCAGCCGTCCGGGATGGGCTGGCTGCCCGACGGGTCGCTCGTCGTCGTCTCCATGAAGGACCACCGGCTGCTGCGCTGGGCCGACGGCGCGCTGACCGTCCACGCCGACCTCACCGAGCACTGCGGCGGGCACCTCAACGACCTGGTCGTCGACGCGCAGGGGCGGGTGTACGTCGGCGACTTCGGGTTCGACCTGATGGCCGGCGGCGACGCGCGCACCACCACGCTCAAGCGGGTCGACCCCGACGGCTCGGTGCACGTGGTCGCCGACGGGCTGCTGTTCCCCAACGGCTCGGTCATCACCCCGGACGGCACGCTGGTGGTCGGCGAGACCCTGGCCAACCGCTACACCGCCTTCGACCTCGGCGCGGACGGCGAGCTGACCAACCGGCGGGTGTGGGCGGCGCTGGGCCCCGAGGTCGCGCTGGGGTCCACCGAGGAGGTGCTCGGGCAGCTGACCGTCGCCCCGGATGGCTGCGCGCTCGACGCCGAGGGACACGTCTGGTCGGCCGACGCGATCGGCGGGCGGGTCGCGCGGATCGAGCCGGGCGGGTCGATCGTCGAGTCGGTGGCCGCGCCCGACGGGCTCGGCGTGTACGCCTGCATGCTCGGCGGGGAGGACGGGCGGACGCTGCTGATGTGCTGCGCGCCGGACTTCTACGAGCACAACCGGGCGCCGGTGCGGGAGGCCGTGCTGCTGGCGACCGAGGTCGGCGTGGCGCACGCGGGCCGGCCGTGAGGCGCGCACCACACGTGTGACGCATCCCCTCCCCGGCCGGGCCCTTGGACCCGGTCGGGGAGGGCGAGGCGTCCCTAGCGTCTGCGCCACCGACGAGACGGAGGCGCCCGTTGACCGCTGTCCAGCACCCCCCGACGCAGACGCCCACCCCCACTCCCCCCGAGCCGGACGACGTCCCCCCGGCCCGCCCCCGCGGCACCGGCGCAGCCGTGGCCGGCACCCGCGCGGTGGCCGACGAGTCCGTGCGGCTGAGCCGGGAGCTCGCCGCGATCGCGCTCGGCCTGGAGCGGGAGCTCACCGGCGGCCCGGCCGACCCGCGCTTCGCCGACCCGGCCTGGCGCGACCACCCCGGGTACCGCCGGCTCGGCCAGGGCTACCTGGCGTGGTCGGCGTCCCTGGACCGGCTGGTCGACCGGTACGAGGCCTCCGGCGCCGGCTGGCGGGAGGTCGAGCGGGCCCGGTTCGCGGTGCGCGCCCTGGCCGCCGCCGCCGCTCCGACCAACACGCTGGCCGGCAACCCGGCGGCGCTCAAGCGGGCGGTGGAGACCGGCGGCGCCAGCGTCGTCCGCGGGCTGGGCCGGATGCTGTCGGACCTACGGTCCAACGGCGGGCTGCCCGCGCTGAGCGACCCGGCCGCGTTCGCCGTCGGGCGGAACCTGGCGACCACCCCCGGCGCCGTCGTCTACCGGGACGACGTCATGGAGGTCATCCAGTACGCGCCGGCGACGCCCGAGGTGCACGCGCGGCCGCTCCTCGTCATCCCCCCGATCATCAACCGCTACTACTTCCTCGACCTCCGGGCCGGCCGCAGCTTCGTCGAGCACGCCGTCGCGCAGGGCTTCCAGACGTTCGTCGTCAGCTGGCGCAACCCCGGCAAGGCACAGGCGCACTGGGACCTCGACACCTACACCGAGCGCCTGCGGCGGGCCGTCGCGGTCCTGCGCCAGGTGACCGGCTCGCCCGACGTCAACACCGTCGGGTTCTGCGCCGGCGGGATCCTGCAGACCCTGCTGCTCAACCACCTGGCCGCGATGGACGACACGTCCGTGCACAGCGCCGCCTACGGCGTGACGCTGCTGGACTTCGCCGAGCGCGCCCCGCTCGGCGCCTTCGCCGGGCGGTGGGTGACCGGCCTGTCGGCGCGGCTGTCGCGGGCGCGCGGCGTGCTCGGCGGGACGTCGCTGGGCTCGGTGTTCAGCCTCATGAAGCCCGAGGACCTGGTCTTCGGCGGCCTGCGGTCGCAGTGGCTGCAGGGTGAGCCGGTGCCGGCGTTCGACGTCCTGGCCTGGAACTCCGACCCGACGAACCTCCCGGCCAAGGTGCACGGGCAGTTCCTCGAGATCTTCCGGGAGAACGCGCTGGTGCAGCCCGGCGGACTCACCGTGCTCGGCACACGCGTGGACCTCGGGGAGATCACCGTGCCGACGTTCGTGACCGGCGCGGTGACCGATCACCTGACGCCGTGGCGCGGCTGCTACCGGACGACGCGGCTGCTGTCGGGCCCGAGCACCTTCGTGCTGAGCAACGGCGGGCACATCCAGAGCCTGATCAACCCGCCGGGCAACCCGAAGGCCAGGCACTGGGTGGGCGGCGAGGCGGTGGCCGACCCCGAGGAGTGGCGGGCCGGCGCGGAGGAGCGCGCCGGCAGCTGGTGGGAGACCTGGGCGGAGTGGACGGCGGTGCGCTCGGGGCCGCGGGTGCCGGCGCCGGCCGCACTCGGCAGCGAGCGGCACCCGGTGCTCTGCGCGGCCCCCGGCCTGTACGTGCTGGACCTCGCGCCGGCCTGACACGCGGACGACCCCCGCCCGGCGGCGTGCCGGGCGGGGGTCGGACACGCCGCTACTGCAGGCTGACGGTGACACCACCCGAGAAGGACGAGTCGTGGAGCTCGATCGACGTGGGCACGGTGCCGGCCGGGACGTCGAACACGACCTTGCTGACGACCATGTTGCCCGGGTTGATCTCCTCGTACAGCGACGACGAGTCGTCCAGGTAGATGGCCGCCTCGGTGTCGGCGCTGAACTCCTGGCCCTGGGCGTTGAAGAGAGACGTGTTCTCCCCGAAGAAGCTCTGCGGCTCGTTCCCGATGTTGGACACGGTCAGGTCGACGACGCAGAACGTGCCCTGCGCGGTCGTGCTCATGTACTGGCTGCCGATCTCGGTGCGGCTGCAGTCGATGCCCTGGACGACGAACTCGAACTTCCCGTCGCGCGCCGGCTGACCGATCGTCGCGTCCGCGTTCACGGCAGGCGCCGAGTCGCCCGCGCCACCGGCCGCGCCACCGTTCGCCGACGTGCCACCGGAGTCCCCCGAGCCTCCGGCGCTCTGGCTGGCGATGACCGCGATGACGGCGATCGCCGCCACCACGAGGAACCAGGCCTTCTTGTAGAAGGGCTTCTTGGCCGGCGCCGGCGCCGCATAGGGCGGCTGGGGAGCCTGCAACTGCTGAGTCATGGCGGTCTTCCTCGCTGCGTCGATGAGTCCTGCAGAGACGACAAGGCGTCCTTGCGCGTCTGAGCTCTCATCGGCGCACCGAGCCGGAACGGGACCCCATCCACGGGGTACCGGAACCAACTAGCCCCAGCGGGCTCAACGGCCTCATGGACCTCCCCGGGGAGCAGACAGCCAGCGACCCCCGCCCGGCGGCTGCCGGGCAGGGGTCGTCGTGCGTTCGGGCTGGGGTCAGCGGACGGCGCCGCGTCCCCCTCCGGCCCCTCCGCCGCGCTTCTTGTTCTGGTCGCCGAACTTGGCCACCATCTGCTTGATCTTCTCCTGGTTGTGCGGCTTGCGGGCCTCCTGCACCAGCTTGGCGGCAACGCCTGAGGCGATCAGCTTCCGGATCATCCCGGCCATGTCTTCCTCCTCCAGTCGGGTCGGTTCACGTCGTCGTTGCCCCGTCGTTGCCCGCTCGACCGGTGGGTCAACCCCGGGCATTTCCGTCGACGCCCCGCCAACGCCCGGCGACGCTGCGTGGTGCCATGCCGCGGCGATTCGATTACACCGGACGATGCGACATGGGTCGCGACCCGGAGCGGCGGCGGGACGGCGTCCGCGCTGCTCAACGCCCGCACGGGCGGTTCCGACACGCCCGAGCTCGGGGTGGGACGGCCGTGGCGTGTCCGGCTGCGGGCCGCGCTGCCGGGGGTCGAGGGCCGCCCTAGCGTCATGCCGTCCGTCGAGGCCCCTACCCGTCGCTGATCAGCTGGCGACACTCGGCGGACCCGCCGAACCGGGCGCCGCGACGAAGCGCCGCCCGGACCGGGGACCCACCGAACCAGTGGGGTGAAGCGCTGTGCCGGGACGACGACGTCCCGGGACAGGCCGGGCGATTCCTGCGTCCGAACCCGTCAGCTAACCCGGTAGGCGGAACACGGAGACCCAAGGAGAACCCGTCGTCCATGACGACTACTCGCACGTCCTCGCGCCGTCTGCCCCGTTCCGTCAAGGGGGCCGCGATCGCCCTGGTCGCCGGTGCGGGCTTCGCCCTCACCCCCACTGCGGCCGCCGCCTCGGTGCCCGCCTCCGTCCCCGCCGCAGTGCCTGCCGCGGTGCCGGCGGCCGTTCCGACGGCCGTCCCGTCCTTCGCCCCGACCCCGGCGGCCCAGGTCGCCGTCGACACGGCGCTGGCCCAGGTCGGCAAGCCCTACCGGTGGGGTGGTGGCGGGCCGTCGAGCTTCGACTGCTCGGGCCTGGTCAAGTACTCGTACGCGGCCGCGGGCATCAACCTGCCGCACTCGTCGCGGATGCAGTCCCAGATCGGCCTGCCGATCAGCCTGTGGGACATGCAGCCCGGTGACCTGCTGTTCTTCTACAGCCCCGTCGGCCACGTCGGCATGTACGTCGGCAACGGGATGATGGTCCACTCCTCCACGTACGGGAAGCCCGTCTCCGTGGTGTGGGCCGGCTCGGTGCCCGGTTACGTCGGATCGGCCCGCCCCGCCTGGTGAGGATCCCTCGGCACCCCGGTCGCCGCGCTGCGACCGGGGCTCCGAGGCGCTCAGCCGCTCAGCCGCAGGGGGAATGCGGCCGGTCCGTGGGAGCCAGGGAGAACACGGCCTCCGGATCCCGCGGCCACGAGGCGAGGAACAGGTAGCCGAAGCGGGTGTTCAGGTGGGCCTCAGGGCCGGCCTCGGCCACCGCGCGGGCCAGCTCCCCGGGAGCGTGGTTGGCGAAGCCGACGACCTCGTCGCCGTCGGCGAGGGTGACCACCCCGTCGTGGACGCCGAGCACGAACACCGACCGCCACTCCGACAGCGCCCCGGTGTGGCACAGCAGGATCGTGGCGCGGTGCGGCGTGTGGCCGGCGGTCCTGCGCGTGCAGGTCGTCCCGACCGTCGGAGCGGGGCTGGGTTGCGGGTCGACGCTGGTCACGGTTCCTCCCCCGGGCGGCGCGGCGTTGCGGCCCTCTCCTCCCCTCCATCGACCGGACCACGCACCGGGGACCCCGGGCACCACGACGACGGGTGACCGCCCTCCCCCGGCCGGGTGGCCGTGCGGGCCGGAGCTCACGCTGAGCGACGCGACACCGGTGCGATGCCGCCTCAGAGCGCGATGCCGCGTTCCTGCAGGTGCGCGGCGACGTGCGGCGGCAGGTCGACGTCCACCAGGAGCTCCCCGACGTTGTAGAACGACCCGCGCCGCTCTCGGGCGGCGACGATCGCCGCGGCGTGCGAGCGGTCGATCGTGCACACCTGCTCGATGACCGCGGCCGGAGCGGTGTTGACGTCGACCAGCCCGCCGTCGTCGTACCCGCGGCCGAGATCGGGCCGGCCGATGCCCAGGTCCCGGGCCAGCGCCGGATCGCGGCCGGCGAGCTCGCGCGCCTCCTCCCGCCGGGCGCGCGCCGCCAGCGCCCCCGCCAGCACGCGGTCGGAGTGCGAGGGCAGCTCGCCGGGGCGGCCGTACACCTCCCGGCGCAGCGGGCGCAGCTGCAGGCAGGCCGCGACGACGACGGCCACGGCCGAGACGGCGAGGACGCCGTTCACCGCCGCGGCGCCGCTGCCGACCGGCTCCCCGCTCGCGTCCCGCGGGATCAGCGACGTCAGGGCGACGAGCGCGGCCCCCAGGGCGGTGTAGAGGACGGCGGAGCGGAGGACCGGCGGGCGGCGCAGCCGGTGCCAGGCGTGCCAGAACGGCGCCGCGGCGAACAGACCCACCGTGCCCACCGCGACCACGTAGTACCAGCCCCCGCGCAGGAAGCGCTCGGACGTCGACGGCGCGGGACCGCCTGACTGGGTCACGGAAGCCACTCCCTGGTCGGTCGGACGGGATGCGCGGAGCGCGACGACCGGGTGCGCGCTCGCCGGTTCCGCGCCGGCCGGGGCGGACGCCGGCCGTGGCGGACGTCGCGGACCCGGCGGCGCCAGTATGCGCACGCCGGCGGCCCGCCGAGGGCAGGCTCGCGGCTGCGATGCCGGCCGCGGTGCCGACTGCGGTGCCGGCGCTTCGTGAACGTGACGTGAAACGCAGAAAGCCGGACGCAGTAAGAACTTGTACCCAGTTCAGGTTCAGGTCTACCTTGCCGCCCATGCGGAGATCGACGGGTGCGGCGGACGCGCAGCACTGCCCCATCTCCGCCGTCATGGGCCTGCGGGAGCGCAAGAAGCTCGCGGCCTGGCGCACCATCCGCGCGACCGCGCTGCGACTGATCGACGAGCGCGGCTACGACGCGGTGAGCGTCGAGGACATCGCCGCCGAGGCCGGGGTGTCCCGGACGACGTTCTTCAGCTACTTCCCCAGCAAGGAAGCCGTCGTCTTCGACCTCGACCCCGACGAGGTACGCCAGTGGCGGAATCTGCTGGAGAACTGTCGTACCGACACGCCACTCTGGGACGCGCTGACCGACATCGCGCTGGGCCTGGCGCGACTCCTGGCCGAGCGGCTGCCCCTGCAGAAGCGGCTGCTCGAGCAGTCGCCGGGGTTGTGCCGGTCGGCGCGCGGTACCTGTGACGGCTTCGAGCCCGAGCTGCGCGAGTGGCTCGCCCGGCGCCGTCCGGAGGCCGACGACGTGCGGACCGCACTGGTCCTGAACACCGCGATGGCCGCGTTCACCACGGCGGCCGACGCGTGGCAGCCCGATCAGCCCTACGACCGCTTCCTCGAGCTCCTGGAGGACTGCCTGCGCTGGGCCGGCGCAGGACTCGCCCGGAGCTAGCACCACCGCACGGCTTCACGGCCCGGCACTGACCCGCCGGGCGCACCACCGCACGGGACGACGCATCCCCGGCCGTCCCGCCCACCGCACCACTCCCGGTAGCACTGCGCCCTGCGCAGGAAGGACGGCTCCACCCATGTCCCAAGAAGGCCTCATCGTCCCGCCCGTGGGCGTCGAGCCCGACGAACGGCCCCCGGCTCCTCCCGCCCAGGGCCCGGACCCCAAGCGCTGGCTCGCGCTCGCGGTCATCGCGGTCGCCCAGCTCATGATCATCCTCGACGCGTCGATCGTGAACATCGCGCTGCCCGACGCCGCCGCGGACCTCGGCATCTCCCAGGCGAACCTGCAGTGGGTGGTCACCGCCTACACGCTGGCCTTTGGCGGGCTGCTGCTCCTCGGCGGCCGGATCGCCGACTTTATGGGCCGCAAGCGGGCGTTCATCATCGCCCTGATCGGCTTCGCCGTCGCCTCCGGGCTGGGCGGGATCGCGCCCAACGAGGCGCTGCTCTACGTCGCGCGGGCCGGCCAGGGCGCCTTCGCCGCGCTGATGGCGCCGGCGGCGCTGTCGCTGCTGACCATCACGTTCACCGACCCGAAGGAGCGGGCGAAGGCGTTCGGCGTCTTCGGCGCGATCTCCGGCGGTGGCGCGGCCATCGGCCTCATCCTGGGCGGCGTCCTCACCGAGTACGCCTCCTGGCGCTGGACGCTGGGCGTGAACGTGCCGATCGCGCTGGCCGCGGCCGTGGCCGCCGTCCCGCTGGTCAAGGAGAGCCGCGCCGAGGGCGACCGGCACTTCGACATCCCCGGCGTGCTGCTGTCGGCGGTCGGTCTGGTCAGCCTCGTGTACGGGTTCACCAAGGCCGCCGAGGAGGGCGTCGGCTGGGGCGACCCGCTGACGATCACGCTGCTCGTCGTCGCCGCCGTCCTGCTGACCGCCTTCGCCGTCTGGGAGACCCGCACCAGCCACCCGCTGCTGCCCACGCGGGTGATCCTGGACCGGGTCCGCGGTGGCTCCTACCTGCTGTTCCTGCTGGTCGGCGCCGGACTGTTCGCGATGTTCCTGTTCCTGACGCTGTACTTCCAGGAGACGCTGGGCTACACCCCGCTCGAGGCCGGCTGGGCGTTCCTGCCCTTCAGCGGCGGCATCATCCTGGGCGCGGGCGTCGTGTCGCAGCTGCTGCCCAGGGTCGGGCCGCGGCCGCTGATGCTCGTCGGTCTGGTCATGGCCGTCGTCGGCATGTTCTCGCTGACGCGGATCGAGGCGGGCGCCGACAGCTCCTACGCCACCCAGGTGCTGCCGGCGATGCTGCTGCTGAGCCTGGGCCTGGCGGCGGTGTTCGTCCCGACGGCCAGCACCGCGCTGGTCGGCGTCGAGCCGCGCGACTCCGGCATCGCCTCGGCCGTGCTCAACACCGCCCAGCAGGTCGGCGGGTCGCTGGGCCTGGCGATCCTGACGACGATCTTCTCCTCGTCGGTGACCGGGTGGTTCGCGGACAAGGGGGCCCGGCTGGCCACCGATCCGGCCTTCGCCGCCACGGCCGAGGCCGAGGCGATGGTCAGCGGTTACCACACGGCGTTCCTGGCGGCCGCCGGCATCCTGGCCGTCGCCCTCGTCGTGGCGTTCGCGCTGATCAACGCCAAGAAGGAGGACCTGCCGGCCGAGGGCGCGATCGCGGCCTGACCGGTCCCCTCCCCGGCCTAGCGGCGCCGGTGGTCTCGCGACCACCGGCGCCGTTCGGCATCCGGCGCTTCCGGATCGCGGCGCGCGGGTGCACGCTGGTCTCACCGGGGACGTCGACCGGAGGGGGGGGTCGTCGATGACGACGACCGAGATCCGCGGGCCGAGGAAGATCGAGGACGCGGCCATCGAGCACGTGGTCGAGCTGGAACGCGCGGAGGGCCGGCGGGCCGCCGTGGTGGAGGGCGCCGATGGGGTGGTGAGCGGCGACCGGGTGATCGCGGTCAAGGCGTGCGGGGGCACCTCGTGCGGCGCCGAGCTGCTGCTGGAGTGCAGCCAGTTCGTGGCCGCCCGGGACGACCCCGAGCTCTCGTGGCTGTACCTGGTCGAGAACGTCGCCCAGGGCGACCCCGCGGCGTTCCGGGTGATCCGGATCGGCGGGCAGCGGCTGCAGGAGCTGCTCGAGCACGCCCGGGAGCGGCGCTACTGGACGGTGCCGGTCCCTGATCGGATGTACGCCGAGTTCGGAGACACCTCGACCTGAGGCGTCCGGGCTACGGTCCGCTGGTGACCGGGCTGCTGGTGACCGTGAACGCCTCCGCCGGGACGGCGGACGACGACGCGGTGGCCGCTGCGCTGGCCGAGCTGCGGGCCGGGGCCGACGTCGAGGTCGTCGAGACCTCCGACGCCGACGAGCTGGTGACCGGCATCCGGGCGCACCCCGGGCGGCGGCTGGTGGCGATCGGCGGCGACGGCTCGGTGCACGCTGCGGTGCGGGCGCTCGACCGGGCCGGAGCCCTGGACCCCGCGCTGCCGCTGGGGATCATCGCCCGCGGGACCGGCAACGACCTGGCCGGCTCGCTGGGCCTGCCGCGCGACCCGGTGGAGGGCGCGCGGGTGGTGTGCCGCGGCCGGGTGCGCCCGCTGGACCTGGTGCGCGACGACGCCGGCGGCATCGTGGTCAACGCCGTGCACGCCGGGGTGGGTGCGCGGGCCGGGACGCTGGCGATGCACGTCAAGCCCGCGCTGGGAACGGCGTCCTTCCCGCTGGGCGCGGTGGCCGCCGGGGTGTCGACGCCGGGTGCCGGGCTGCGGGTGGAGGTGGACGGGCGGGTGGTGACCTCCGGCGAGTGGGCCGCCGACGGGACGACGGGCGTGCTGATGGTCGCCGTCTGCAACGGGCCGACGATCGCCGGCGGCCGGCCGCTGGCGCCCGATGCCGCGCCGGACGACGGGCTGGCCGACGTCGTCGTGGTGACCGCGACCGGGCCGGTCGCGCGGACGGCGTTCGGGCTGGCGCTGCTGCGCGGCGACCACCTCGCGCGCGCCGACGTGACGGTGACCCGCGGCCGCACGGTCTCCTACTCCGGCCCGCCGGTGGACGTCGACGCCGACGGGGAGATCACCGAGGACGTACCCGCGCGGACGTGGACGGTGCACGGGCACGCGTGGTCGGTGACCGTCCGGGACTGAGTGCTGCCGGACGCCGACTGCCGCCTGGTCAGCGGCGGTCGAGGTCCCGCAGCCGGATGATCTCCTCCGGCGGCAGGTCGACACCGCTGGCCTCGACACGGCGCTGCACCCGCGCCCAGAAGTCGGTGGCGTCCGCCGCCTCCGGCACCCCGCCGTTCGGCTCGTTCCGCACGTCGTCCGGCATGGGTCCCAGGGTTGCGGGGTCTCGCCGGACCGGCAAGCGATTACTGCTCCCAGGCCGACCGTTCACCGGCGTCAGGACTCGCGCGGATGGGGCCGTGGCCGATGGACTCCTGGCCGGCCTCGCGGCGAGGCGTCGAACCGGCGGTGGTGCGACGCGGGCGGGCGACGACGGCCCTACTCCGTCGAGATGGTGGGGAAGCGCCTACCGGAGCCGGCGCCGGGCGGCCGACCGCGTGTGCAGCCGCGCCGCGGTCGGGACGCCGACGGTCGCGGCGAGGTCCACGTCCGGCGATCCCCGGAGCGGGTCGGGAACCGGCGGCAGGTCGAGCGGCACCGCCGCCGTGGTCACCACGGTGGACGTCGCCACCGGCGTGCAAGCGTGCCCGTTGCGGCCGATCACCTCGACCGGCCGGCGGCGGTCGATGCGCACCAGCGCCTCGCCGCAGGCGGGGTGGCCGCGCCGTCCGTCCACGACGACCTCGTCGGCGTCCTCGAAGCACCAGCCGACGACGACGCTCGAGCCCGGGCGCACGAGGTCGTGGCTGACCGACAACGCGCGCAGCACCGGCGCCCGGCCGACCGGGCCGTCCTCGCCGGCGCGGACGCCGTGCCGGCAGGTGTCGACCGGCGGTTGGGCCGGCCCGGTGGGGCGCTCCGAACGCCCGGCGTCAGCCGTGCGCCCGTCGCGACCCCACCGTCTCCGGAACATCTCTCCCCCGACCCGCGGTCTCCGCCGCACGAGCGCCCCCGTGCCGCTCCGCGCCTCGACCGACCCGACCATCGTTACCCTCCGTCATCTCGCTGGGAAACCCCCTCACCCGAACGGAGTCGGAGACCGGGCGCTGGTCACCTCGGGTTCTCACCCGGCAGGCTGAGCCGGTGACGCACTCCGGCGGTCCCGAATGGCCGCGCCCGGCCGGCGCGGGCCCGGTGGTGGCGCTGGGCAAGCTGGTCGCCGACCAGGTGCTGGAGTTGTCCGGGCCGCTGGTGGTGGGCGGGCAGCAGCGGGTGGTGCGGACGACGTCGGCCGGCGGGGCGGCGGCCAACGTGGCGGCGGGGCTGGCGCGGGTGGGGGTGCCGGCGCGACTGGCGGGCTGGGCCGGGGCGGACCCGGTGGCCGACGGCCTGCTGGCCGAGCTGGCGGCGCGGGGTGTCGAGCCGGCGGTGGTGCGACGGGGCCGGGCGCCGCTGACGACGGTCCTGGTGCACCCCGACGCCGAGCGGACGATGCTCACCGACCGCGGCGAGGGCGGGCTGGAGGTGGGCGACGTGGCCCGGGCGTGGGTGGCCGACGCCGCCGTCCTCCACCTGGACGGCTACGACCTGCTGCGCTCGCCGCGGGCGCTGGCGACGGCGGCCGCGCTGGCGCGGGAGGCCGGGGTCCCGGTCAGCGCCGACGTCGCCGCGGCGACCCGGATCGCCAAGCACGGCGTCGAGGAGTACGTCGAGCTGCTGGCCGCGCTGCAGGCGGACCTGCTGTTCTGCAACGCGGACGAGGCCCGGGTGCTGGAGCTGGACGACTCGCTACCGGCGTGGGCGCCGGAACTCGTGCTGGTGCACGCGGGCGCCCGACCGACGCGGGTGGTCACCCGGACGGGCCGGTGGGAGGTGCCGGTGCCGCCGGTGCCCGCGCTCCGGGACACCACCGGCTGCGGGGACGCCGTCGCCGCCGGGGTACTCGCCGGCTGGCGGGCCGGGGTGCCGGTACTGGAGGCGGTGGAGGACGGACACGCGGCGGCCGCGCTGGTCGCCGGCGTGGTCGGCGCCCAGCCGCCGGCGTGAACCGGCCCGGGCCTCAGCGGGTGCGGGCGTCCGGGCGCGGGTCCGGCTTGGGCTGCGAGGGGCGGAACCCGGCGTCGAAGCGCTGGGTGGGCTCGAGGTTCGCGTCGTCGGGGTGGGCATGCCGCCCGGCGCGGGGCAGCGCGAACTCCGCCGTCTCGTCGAGCAGGTGCTTGGCCACGAACGCCGTCCTTCCGTAGTCGGTCGCATACGCAGGGTACGTAACGCCGAGCGCCCGGAGCGACCCCTCGGTCAGTGCAGCACGTCACACGCCGAGGTCGACGTGCGCCAGGTCGGTCACCCGAGGGCTGTATGACTGCTCCATGGCTTCCATCCACCGCTCGCACCGGGTCGCCGGGGCGCTCGTCGGCTCGGCCGTCGGCGACGCGCTGGGCGCGCCGTTCGAGTTCGGCCCGGCCGGGGCGTTCAGCGCCCGCTTCCCGCAGCCGGCCCGGGGTGCGAAGACGGAGATGTGCGGCGGCGGGTCGCTGGGCTGGGCGCCGGGCGAGTTCACCGACGACACCCAGATGGCGCTGCTCGTCGCCCAGTCGCTGGTCGAGCGCGAGGGCCTGGACGAGGCCGACGTCTTCGCCCGCTTCCGCGGCTGGGCCGCAGCCGACCCGCCGGACGTCGGCAACCAGACCCGCGCCGTCCTCGGCTCCGGCCGACCGTGGGACGCCGCCGCCGCCGAGCACTTCGCCCGCTCCGGGCATGCGGCCGGCAACGGCTCGCTGATGCGCACGACGCCCGCGGCCATCCGGTTCGCGCGCGCGGGCACGGCCGCGACCGTGGACGCCGCCCGCCGCATCTCCGCACTCACCCACGGCGACCCGTCGGCCGGTGAGGGCTGCGCCGTCTTCCACGAACTGATCCGCGTGGCACTCGACGGCGGCGACCCGCTGGCCGCCGTCCCCGCCGCCCTCGACCTGGTCTCGCCCGAGCACCGCGACCGCTGGGCCACCGTGCTCGCGCCGGACTGGACACCGGACCAGGCCACCGAACGCAACGGCGCGGTCTGGCCCACCCTCGGCCAGGCCGTGTGGGCGCTGCGCACCGGCCGCGACTTCGCCCAGGTGCTGCGCCTGGTCATCGACCTCGGTGGCGACACCGACACCGTCGCCTGCGTCGCCGGCGGGCTGGCCGGCGCCGTGCACGGGATGGGCGCCATCCCCAGCCGCTGGGCATCGGCCGTGCACGGCCGCATCCCCGGCTCCGGCGACACGGTGTGGCGGCTGGCCGACCTGCAGCAGCTCGCCGCCGCACTCGACTCCGGCGTGCAGCAGAACTACGACCCCGGCGTCATCCCCCGCATCGGCCCCACCGAGGTCCTGCCCGGCATCTGGGCCGGCAACCTCGACGGCGCCCGCCACAGCGATCCCGACTTCGCCGTCATCTCCCTGTGCCGGCTCGGCGAACCCTTCCCGCACCCGGTCCACCGGCTGGCCTACATCGCCGACAACGAGCACAACGCCGACCTCGACGTCATGCTCGCCGACGTCCTCGACGACATGCAGGCCCTGCTCGACGAGGGCCACCGCATCCTCGTGCACTGCCACGGCGGCGCCTCCCGCACCGGGCTCGTGCTGCGCGGCTACCTCGTCCGCGAACAGGGCATGTCGGTGCAGCAGGCCACCGCGCACGTCGCCGAGCGCTGGCCGCACCTCGGCCTGTGGAACGCCAGCTTCACCGCCGCGCTGGAGCGCCTGGCCGCGCGCTGACGGGCGCGACGCGCCCGGGCCTTGCCGCGAGAAGCCGCCCGCCGCGACGCTGGGCACCGTGGAACCGCTGACGGCGGAGGACCGGGCCATCCTGGCGCTGGAGCGGCCCGGGCTGGTCGGGCACACCTGCAAGGTCGTCCGCCTCGCCGGCTCCGCGCCCACGCCGGCGGAGCGGCGTGCCGCCGTCGGCCTTCGGCTGCCCGAGGCCCCGCGGCTGACCTGGCGGCTGGCCGGCCCGGCCGACGCCCCGGCGTGGGAACCGGCGGCGGTCGACCTGGACGCGCACGTCGTCGGCGCGCCGGCCCGGGCGCCGCTCACCGGCGAGGAGCTGCGCGCTGCGGTCGAGCGCCTGTTCGTCCAGCCCCTCGACCGCCGCCGGCCGCTGTGGCGGATGGACCTCGTCGGGCCGCTGGCCGACGGCGGCGCGGCGCTGGTCTGGCGGATCCACCACGCGCTCGCCGACGGGACGACGGCGCTGCGCCTGGCCCAGCAGGTGCTGTGGGACCCGCGCCCGGCCGGCGACGGCGTCGACCCGCCCCACCACCCGCCGGGGCGGCCCGCCGAACGGGCGGACGACGCCCTCCGGCGGCAGCTGGCCCGGCTGGTGCGCGACGAGCTCGCGCCCGGGCTGCGCCGCTCGCCGTTCGACCGGCGGATCGGCGACGCGCGGACGGCGGCGTGGGCGGTGGTTCCGCTGGCCGGGGTGCGCGAGGCCGCGCGGGCGCTGGCGGGGGCGACCGTGAACGACGCCGTCCTCGCCGTGGTGGCCGGCGGGCTGCGGCGCTGGCTGCTCGCCCGGCACGGCCCCGTCCACGACCTGCGTGTCAAGGTGCCGGTGAGCCTGCACACCGACGGGGATGCCGCGGGCAACCACGACTCGTTCTTCCGCGTGGGGCTGCCGCTCGGCGAGCCGGACCCGGTCGCCCGGCTGGCGGCCGTCCGCACGCAGACGGCGCAGCGCAAGCAGCACCACGACGCCGAGGACCTGGCCGGGCTGAAGAACCGGCTGGCCCGGACCTCGCCGCGGCTGGCGGCCTGGTCGGCGCGGCTGCAGCGCAGCGGGCGCACCTTCGCGCTGAACGTCTCCAACGTCCGCGGGCCGGCCGCCGAGGTCAGCGTGCTCGGCGCGCAGGTGGCGGCGATCCACCCCCTGGTCGAGGTGGCGCCGCACCACGCGCTGCGGGTGGCCGTGGTCTCCCTCGCCGACCGGCTGTGCTTCGGCTTCGTCGCCGACCCGGCCGCGGTCGGCGACCTGGACCTGCTCGCCGCGTCGGTCGAGGCCGAGGCGGGTGACCTCGTCGCCGCGGGGCTCGCGTGATCCCGGCCGGGGAGCGGCCGCCGCGCCGACCGGTTACTCGGTGCGGTCCTGCGGGGCCGGCGGGGCGGGCTTGGGCCGCTCGCGGAAGCCCGGGTCGAAGCGCTGGGTGGCCTCGGGCTCCTGCGTCTCGTCGTCGTCCTCGGCCGCGTGCCGCCCCGGCCGGGGCATCTTGAACTCGGCCGTCTCGTCGTTCAGGTGCCTCGCCACGATGGGTCCTCCCCCTGGTCGGTGGCTCCAGCGTACGGATCGTCGGGCGCCCGGGCCGGAGCCGGTCGGCCGGAGCCGATGGGCAGGGTGATGCAGGACGGCGCCGCGCTGTCGTGGGCGATGCGGTGGGTGACGGCGACCCCGTGGGTGGCCTCGCCCGGGAGCTCGCCGGTGCCGAGGTTGCGGGCGTAGCGCGGATGGGCGCCGCCGGAGACCTGCAGCCGCAGCCGGGAACCGGCGGCGAAGCGGTGCGCGGTGTCGGGCAGGGTCGCCTCGACCACCCGCTCCCCCGCCACCGGCTCTTCACCGGGCGCCGGGTCGAGCCGCACCAGCCGGTCGGTGACGTTGACCGACCGGCCGCGCGGGTCGACGTCGCACAGCCGCAGGAACACGTCGCAGTACGGGTTGTCCGAGGTCAGGTGCAGCCGGACGGTGGCGCCGCCGAGCAGCTCGACCGGCGCGGGCAGCGGTGCGGTGGTGAAGGTGCGGACGTCGGCTCGGCTCTCCAGCCGGCGGTTGTCGCGGCGCCCGGCGATGCGGGCGAGCACCCGGCCGCCGACCGACGGGGTGGGGTCCATCGGGTCGTACCGGAAGGTGGTGGGCACGCTGCGCTGGACGGGGACGGCGTCGGTCAGCCGCCCGGCCGGCGCGAGGTACCAGCTGCGGTCGACCCGGCCGGCCGGCGGCCAGTCGGGCATGCCGCGCCACCCGCCGCCGCCGGTGACGTAGACGCGCACCCGGTCGGGCCGCTCCGGTGCCGGCGGCGCGCCCCGGACCGGGAGGTGGCCGGCCAGCCAGGCCAGGCCCTCGGTCGTGGTGGCGGCGAGGTCGAGGCCGAGGTGGGCCCAGGGGCCGACGGTCAGCGCGACGTCGACGCCGCGGTCGCGCAGCGCGGCGTACTGGTACAGCGTCTGCTCCAGGAACCAGTCCTGCCAGCCGCCGATGAGCAGCGCGGGCACGGTCGAGGTGTGCACGGCCGGGGTGGCGCGGTAGCGGTCCCAGTAGGGGTCGGCGAGGTCGGGGTGGGCCAGCCACTCGTCGAACCACGGGGCCGGGGTGCCGCCGAAGCGCTCGGCCAGGCCCTGCAGCGGCAGCCGGTGCAGGTGCGGGGCCAGCCGCCGCTCCGCCGTCATCAGCCGGACGGCGCCGCGGACGGTGCCGAAGCGCTCCTGGTGGGCGATCAGCTCGGTCCAGGTGGCGAGGTTGAGCAGCTGGAACGCGCCGTCGACCAGGCCGCCGGCAGCCAGGTCGTGCGGGCCGACGATCAGCACCATCGCCTTGAGCTCCGGTGGCGGGTCCAGCGCCAGCGCCCACTGCGTGTAGGCCAGGTAGCTCTGGCCGAGCATCCCCAGCCGGCCGTCGAACCAGGGCTGGTCGCGCAGCCAGGCGACGGTGTCCTGCCCGTCGTGCTCCTCGTTGACCACCGGGGTGAACTCGCCGCCGGAGCCGTAGGTGCCGCGCACGCTCTGCAGCACCACCGCGTAGCCGCGGGCGGCGTGCGGCAGCGCCATCCCGACCCCGGAGGCCGGCCCGCGGCCGTAGGGGCTGCGCAGCAGCAGGGCGGGGTGCGGGCCGTCGGCGGCCGGCAGGTAGACGTCGGCCCTGAGGACGGCGCCGTCGCGCATCGGCACCTCGACGTCGCGCAGCACCCGCACGGGCCCGGTCGGCGCCGGGAGCCGCCAGCGGCGGGTCAGCGCGGCGCCGGCGAGCCGGGCGGCGCGCGAGGGCGGCCGGCCGGGCGGGAGGGCGGGGACGTCGGGCGGGGGCACGGACCCTCCTTCGCGGTCGGGACGGCGATGCCGGCGACCTTAGGCCGCGGTCCTGACGTTCCGCGTCGAGCGCGTCCCCGCTCACGGCCCGCGGCTCCGCCGGGGTCGTCGGCGCGGGCGCCGGTGTCGCGCCGGCGGGCGAGCGGGGATGCTGGCCGGGTGCCGTCCGCCCCGCAGGTCCCCTCGCGCGCCCTGCTCGTCACCGAGCCGGCCCGGGCGGGCCTGGACCTGGCGGCCCTGGTGGCCGCGTCTCCCGTGCTGGCCACCGCGCTGCGCGGGGACGGCCACCCGGCGATGGTGCTGCCCGGGCTGATGACCGGCGATCCCGCGACGCTGCTGCTGCGGACGGCGCTGCGGACCCTGGACCACAACGTGTCCGGCTGGGCGCTGGGGATCAACCGCGGCCCCACGGGGCGGGTCGTGGAGCGGCTGCGCGAGCAGCTCCACCGGCTGCGCCGGGAGTCCGGGCAGCGGGTCAGCCTGGTCGGCTGGAGCCTCGGCGGCCTGTACGCGCAGGAGCTGGCCAGGTCGGCGCCGGGCAGCGTCCGGCAGCTGATCACCCTCGGCACCCCGGTGGTGCGCTGGCCCCGGTGGGTCCGTTCGGCCTCCGGACTCCTCGACGCGGGGCCGGGCGGCTCGCGCTGGACCGCACCGGCGCCCCGGCCGTGGGCGGAGAAGGGGTCGCTGCGGGTGCCGGTGACCTCGGTCTACACCCGGGCCGACGGCATCGTGCACTGGTCGGCCTGCCAGTACGAGCTGCGGGACCGGCGGCAGAACGTCGAGGTCCGCGGCAGCCACCTGGGCCTGGCCTGCAACCCGGCGGTGCTCTACCTGCTCGCCGACCGGCTGGGCCGGCCGGAGGACGCCTGGGCGCCGTTCCGCCCGCCGCTGACGCTGCGGCCGTTCTTCCCGCGCCGCGGCTGAGCGTGGGCCTGCCCTTCCGCTGTTCGGCCGCGGCGTCCCCGCTCACCCGTCGCGGTCCGCGTACAGCCTCGCGCACTCGGCACAGCGACCCGCGCCGACGTCGTCGAACATCTCCGGGCCGTGGGGGCGCCGGCAGGTGCGGCACCACCCCACCGCACCGCTCATGCCACTCCCCGTGTCCCCGCCGTCCCTTGACGGTGGAGGCGTAGCGCGGTAACGACCACCGATAGGAACCCGGACCGGTGTCCGGTCGGTTCACCGGATCGAGTGGCGTTGCGTTCAGGTGCCGGGCGGCGGAGGGCGATAGGCCTCGGCACGGTGGGCGATGCGGACGACGAGCACTGTGCGCGCGTGCTCGTCAATCTCGACGAGCACCCGGTAGTCACCGCGGCGAGCGCTGCGCAGCCCCGCGAACTCACCCACCAGCGGCTTGCTCATCCGCTGGGGGTTCTCCGGTAGAACCGCCGTGATGAACTCGACCACGGCGACGGCCGCTCGCGGGGGCAGCCGGCTCAGCTGCCTGCGCGCGACCGACGCGATGCGGACCTCGTAGGAGGCAGTCACTCGGGCAGGCCGTGCTCCGCGCGCAACTGGGCCGCAGATGCGGCCTGCCCCTCCGACATCTCCTGCCGCGCCCGCGCGATGTCGTCCCGAGCGCCGGGCTGCGAGAGCCAGAAGATCGTCTCGTGCAGCGAATCGAGGTCCGCCTTGGCCATGAGCACCGCAGCCTCACGGCCGTGCCTGGTGATGGTCACGATCTCGTGCGTGGTCTCCGCCGCCTCGACGAGGGCGGAGAGCTTGTCCTTCGCCTCGCTGAGCGGCACCGTCGTCATGGCTGCAGTCTAGCCCAACTTCTAGCCGGAAGGACGGCATCGTCACCCCGGCGTGCGCCCACGCTGTCCGGTATTCCCGTGGCTGATCGGCCAGAGAGACAAGGGGCGGTCCCCTGCCGGGCGAGCTCGCGGGCCTTGGTCAAGGCGGCGCCGGTGAACGGCTTTGCGGCGGTACTTGCCGTCGACGCCTTGGAGCTCAAGCAGCCGACGAGGACGACGTCCGCCACCGACCCTGACGAGCAGGAGAGGGCTGCGCCGGCGAAAGGGCCGACAGCCTTGCCGGCGGCGTCGACGGAACGGCCGACATCCACTCCGAGCCGCCGTAGCGGCGGTACTCCCCGCGCCCGATTCGCTCCAGCAACGTGCCCCCCCACGGAACGGGTTGCTCGCGTTGTCGGCATTGGCGGTGGCGTACTGGATATGGGTGCCGACCGACGACTCCTCGACGTCGGGCCGGGCCCGCCGGACCCAGTTCAGCAACGCGGCACGGCTGAAGGGCTCGGGCAGCGCCTCGGACGCCTGCCGGACGAGGTCCCCGATCGTGTCGGTCATACGCGGCTGGATCGGGCTGCGAGCTGGTCACGCAGCTCATCTGGCGTCAGGATCGGGTCCGCACTGCGGTGCAGCATGACGTGACAATTGGCGCAGACCGGCCGCAAGTCCCGGATTGGGTCAACCTGGTATTCGGCGCCGCGGACATGGAGCGGCTCGATGTGATGCACGTGCGCGTACTCATGGCCGATGTCGCCATATACCTGCTCGAAGTCAAAACCGCACACCCCGCAGGTGTAGCCGTAGTGGTCAAGGCACCGGCGACGGGCCACGGGATTGCGCTCATAGCGCGTGGTCTTGACATCCTGGCGAGATCCTTCGAACAGCACGACGTTCTCGAGGACCGCTTCAGGAGCAGGAACCTCACCCGCCAGTGTCCGTTCATGCCACAACGCCTCAAGCCGAGCGGCGACTTCAGCGGGGACTGTTCGACCTGACGAATACACAGTCCGCCAGCCGAACTGCGGCGCTGCCGCCTCGAGTTCAGCAACCGTGATCATCCGGTCAAGCGGCAGGAATTCAGACCACATGATGTCCACGTACCAGCGGTCCTGTCGTCTCCAGACCAGTGCTCGCCCTCGTAGGGCGGGCACTGGATGGCGCCGATACCTACCAGGCCACGGCCTGCGTCTCCTTGTCTGAGCAGGAAGGCACGATCCCCTCGGTCAATGCCGTGACGGCGCTGCGCGACGCTCCACGGCTCGTCGACGAGCTCGCCGGCCTGCGTTCGCTCCACCCATTCGTCGTAGGCGTCGGTGATCCAGCCGGCGGGGTTCCATGTGAGGAGGATCGTTGCCATTAGAGGCTCTTCGCAGTTGAGGGTGTAGATCGGGCTGGCGCGTCGGTCCCGGGATAGACGTCGAGGCCTCCCGAGGATGGAAGTTCTCACACTGCCCATCCGG
>NZ_JBJNRJ010000021.1:0-68527 GCF_046233715.1 Trujillonella humicola
AACTCCTCCGAGTACACCTTCCGCACCACGAGCCGATCATCTCGCTTCCTCCAGGCTCAGCCTGGGTTCAGCGTGTCCACTGATCGGGGTCAGGTCCCGCACGCCCGCGCTGTCTTGGCCGCACCCGGTCCGCTGCTCCTGGCGATGGCCGATAGCGCCCGGCTGACCACTCCAGGAGTCACCTCGCGGATGCAGAGCTGACCGAGGGCCGGCTTGACCTGCTTGCTGACCACCGACCGGTAGGTGCGCTGCGTGCCAGTCGACCAGCCGTGGTCGACCTCCAACCAGGCGTCGGCCAACGCCTCCACTCTGGTCGCTCCGGTGACCGCCTTGCCACGACCGAAGGCCTGGCGGTTGGTCAGCTCGGCCTTGAGCGCGCGCTCGGCAGCCGCCCGCGACCGTCCGACCTTGGTCACCATCCGGATGCGGCCGTCGTAGTCACGGAATCTGGTCCGCGCCTGCGTCTCGCCGCTGGGCTGCTCGACGAAGTAGACCCTGCCGTACGTCCCTACGGGCTGCGGGGGCCGTCCCACGGCGACACCATCCTCACCAGTTTTGGTGAGTAAATGATGCATCTATTGCGGCCAAACCGCTAGCGACGAGCGAACATGCTGGTCAAGCTCCCCCGACTGGACTTGAACCAGTAACCCTGCGATTACGCGCCAGGGTTGTCGGTAAATATTGGCCAGCGACGAAAGCGCTGGTGAATGACGAGTTTGACGTTAACCGGCGCTGACTGATACGTGGAACTTGCGGTTGATTATTCGTCGTAAGTTCGTCGCGCACGCTCGGCGCGGCCAGTCCTTGTGTTCGAGCGTGGGCACGTGGAATCCCGCGGTGGGCTGGAGAGGATGGCTGGTCCGTGATTCGCATGCGCGGTGCCAGACCAGCAGGAGCCTGCGGCGTACGCCCGAGCCGGTGCGGCCGGTCGACGTCAGTGCCGGATCCTCCCATTGCCTGCGCCTTGGTGCGCAGTCCGCCCGGCGGCGCCGGTCCCCCGGCGGAGACCGAGGCCCGGCTGTAGTTGCCGGTCGAGGCCCTGTGGGGCCAGGAGCGGCACGTCGGTGCCGTCGCCGGCCGCTCCGAAGACGCCCTGGTGTTCGGTCGTGATGGCGAGAGGAGCCTCGGCGTCGGGGACCTCGGCGGTGGTGATCGAGCCGTCGGCGACGTCGTAGGTAACCCGGAGCGTGATGGTGCCGTCGAGGCGGCCCCAGCCGCGACCGTCGTCATCGATGGCGGTCCACCACAGCGACTCGTCGGTGCAGATGGTGGTTCCGGTCTGCAGATCTACGAGGTTGCTAACTGTCACGACGTAGCGGCCGCCGGGTGATTCAGGGACCCGACGGTCGAAGCCGGTGCGGCAGGGCAGGTCGACCTGACGGCCGTCGGGGTCGTCGGCCAGTAGCCGTTGGCCGGCTGCGGTGCCCATGAGCTCGACGGGCAGGGGCGAGGGCAGGTCGGTCTCGGCGGCGTACAGCCGGCCGTCGTAAACCAGTCCCGGGTTCGGGCAGGGGTCGATGCGGCCCGTGAGCCGCGGCTCCAGTCACCCCCAGCGGCTGCATGGGGGACGTGGCGCAGCACTCGCACGAGCAACTGCTCGCCCGCGGCGGCGTTCGAGCCCACTCACGACCGCACGCAGCTCGTGCCCTTCGCCGCCCGCGCCTGCATCCGACCGCTCGCCCGGATCAGAGAAGGTCCGGTCTGTCCTGGCGGCGGTGCCGATCCAGGAAGCGACGGCGTTCTGCGGCCGCGTCGAGATCCTCGGGCGTGGTGCCTCCGAAACCACCGTGCGGCATCGCCTCGAAGACGTGCAGCTCAGCATCGACTCCTGCGTTGCGCAGCTTGCGGTGCATGCGCACGGTGTTGGACAGGAACAGGTCGCGAGTGCCTGCCTTCAAGAAGGTGGGCGGGAAGCCGGTGACGTCGGCGAACAGCGGCGACAGGTGCGGATCGGCGAGGTCCTGGCCGCCGGCGTACAGCCGGTTGACCTCGATCAGTGGCCCGAGCACGTTGTCGAACTCCAGGTTCGTGACGAAGGAGTCCCCTGACTCGGTCAGGTCCACCTCGGGCGTCTCGAGGACCAACGCCGCCGGCATGGGCAGCCCCTCCTCCTTCGCGCGGACCATGAGCGCCGCGGCGAGGTTGCCGCCGGCCGAGTTGCCGCCGACAAAGACGTCGCCGGGGTCGCGGACCTCGAGCAAGGCCCGGTAGACGGCGACACAGTCGTCCAGCCCGGCCGGGTAGGGATGCCGCGGCGGCATCCGGTAGTCGACACCCCAGGTCACCATGCCGTTGGTCATCGCCGTCACAGAGGTGAAGGCCCGACACAGGTCGCCACCGCCCATGATCAGCGCGCCACCATGTATATCCAGGTACACGGGGCCGGCCTCGTCGCGGGCGTCCTCCGTTCGGGCCACGTAGGTGCGGACACCTGCCACCTCCCGCTCCTCGACCCGCACAGGCAGGGCCGCGGCGAGGACGTACTTTCGGATGTAGGAGTCCGACCGGGCGATGTGCCGTTCCCAGCCCTCGATGTCGTCCTGCGCCGGGTACTCAGCCGAGGCACGCGGTTGGGAGAGGAACTGCCTAGCGGCGTCGCTGATACTCGTCGGCACAGCGGCCGGGGGGTACGTCGGGTCGGACATGGGGGTCTCCTGGGGTCGTGGGTATCGGCTCGCGCCAGAGGCTGCGGCATCTTCCCGGTCGGTGCGCGCATCCCGGCGACGAGCGTCTTCGGTGACAGGTGCCGCCCGCCCGGGTTCGCACAGCTGATAGCTGTGGACCCCGCTCCCGCGGGAGCGTCCCGACGACGTTTCCATAGAGGACGGGTGACTGCCGTGCGCTTGCTGCAGGAGGCGCTTCCGGCGTCAACGTCGGTGGTCGTGATCGACTCGTATGCGACCCGGCATCCGAGTGGTGCAGCAGCCCGGTGGCGGTGAAGGCGGTGTTGCCGCGGCGGCGGGTGAACAGCGCCTGCTCCAGCGCGGAGCTGACCAGCGGCGTTGTCTTCGACCGGCTGACTCGCCAGCCCAGGATGCGGCGGGAGTAGACGTCGGAGACGAAGGAGACGTAGACGAACCCGGCCAGGGTCCAGCCGTAGGTGAAGTCGGCGACCCACCACTGGTCCGGTCGGGTCGGCGACGCCCAGGCCCGGTCGCACAGGTCCGGGTGCCGCGGCGCGGTCTGATCCCGTCGGGTGGTCACCGTCCGGTGCCGGCCGCGGCGGACGCCGTCGATGCCGGCGATGGCCATCAGCCGGCCGACCTGGTCCCGGCCCCACGGATGCCCGGCGCGGCGGGCGGTGTGCCACAGCTTGCGCACCCCGTACACCCGCCGGTTGCGCCGATGGAGGTCGACAAGGGTGTTCGCGGCGTGGGCGTCGGACAGCTCCGCGGCCGAGACCGGGCAGGCGACGCGCGCGTAGTAGGTGCTCGGGGCGATCTGGGAGGCCGTGCTCGCTGAGCACGCGGCAGATCGGCTCGACCCCGAAGCGGTCCTTGTGCGCGTCGATGTAGTCGATGACTACCTGAGTCGGCGGTCGAGCTCCGCCGAGGCGAAAAACGCCGAGGCGGTCTCGAGGATCTCGTTCGCCCGGCGCAGCTCGGCGACCTCCCGGCGCAGCGCCTTGAGCTTCTCCGACGCCTCGCTGGTCACCCCGGGCCGGACGCCGGAGTCGATCTCCTCGCGTTCCACCCAGTTGCGCAGCGTGGCCGGGTTGATGTCCAGCACTGCCCCCACCGCCTTGCGGGCGGTCAGCTTGGACTCACCGAGGTCGCGGAGGCGCTCGGTGTACATCCGCACGGCTCGGGCGCGGGTCTCCTCGTCGTATGTGCGGGGTGCTGGCACGGTCTCAGTCTCCTTGCGAGATCAGAGCCTCTGCCAGATCCAGGACAATTCAATCAGCTTGTCCTGCAGGTCCTCCAACGCCGCGGCCAACGCGGCCGCGGGCAACTCCTCGCGCATCGCCACCGCCCACGCCTCCAGCTGTGACCAGGTCAGCGACTCATCGAGCTCAGGCAGCTCAACGGTCAGGGCGAGGGTAGTGAGCGACACCGATAACTCCTCGGATCGAGAGGCCATCACCTCAACTCAAGATCCGAGAAGTTCAACGTTGTCCGATGCTACCGAGCGGTCAGCGCAGCTACCCTGCGGTGGCTGCACGTGGAGATGAGTGCACTACCGCAGGAGCGCGCTGCGAATCGGAGGGGAGTGCCCATGTCCGGAGGCAGGGCCGTCCGAGACCCGTGTGGGGTGCGCTAGGTGCTGACGCCCCCTCACGAGGGACACGGGCCGCGCGACGCTGCTTCCTCGGTCCCCGACCGTCCGCCGTCCTCGGTCCGCCGCACCTCGAACCTCGACCTGAGCCACCCGAACGGCCCTGCCGGCCACCTGGTGCTGAACGGAGCATCCCGCGACCTGCGAACCTCGCTCGACGGATCGGTGACCCAACTCGGCACCGCAGAGGTCGAAGCGACGGTCGAGCTGTCCGGGAGCCGCTCGATCGTGGAAATGCGCAGCCGCCCAGACCTGCCCGGAGTCAGCGACCTGGTCGGCTTCCCCGCCCTCTCGGGGTTCAGGGCCCGACTAAGCGCGGCCGCGCCCGCGGACGCGGCTGCACGGACACCCCTGCACGCGCTGCTGGACGACATCCCCGGTGCGGTCGTGATCTCCGGCTACGCATGGGTGGTCGGCCCCCCGGCGGGCGCGCCCCTGCTGGGCCACACCCCGCCGGCCGACATCTGCTCCGGTTGGCGCTCCGACGGAACGATGATGCTGGCCATCAGGCGTAGCGGCGCCATGCCACGCCTCTCCGGCCCCACGGCCCCGCCGATCATCGATGCACAGGACTCCATCGGGTGGCACGCCATGCCACCACTGACTCCCGGGCAGATGCGTCGCCGCCGGCTGATGGACGTTGCTCCCGACGGAGATCTGCTGCGTGTCGAGGCGATGTTCCGGGACAGCTACGTCGATGCGGACGGGGACGAGTCGGTGGTCCACGAGTACGGCTTGGCAGCGCGGGTGGCTGTCGATGGGCTGACGTTGGTGGCTGTGACCGCTGAACCCCGCGTGTTGCCGTGGCAGGAGTGCCCGTTGGCAGCGGCCAGCGCGTCGGCGTTGGTCGGCCGCCAGGTCGGCACCCTCGGGCAGCATGTCCGCGGCGAACTCAGCGGAACGTCGTCCTGCACTCACCTGAACGACCTGTTGCGGACGCTGGACGACGTGCCCACGCTCGCGCCGGAGCTGCTGACCACTGGCTGACCGTGCCTACGGCCATCGGACCGCGCATCGGCTGCCACCGGCCGAGGATGGGGAAGACGTTCATGGCGCAACCCGGCACCGACTCACCTCGCCGCGCCAGTTACGAGCCCCAGGAGGAATCGATCGCGGATCCTCGTGCACACGCGCTCCGCCAGCTGCGCGCGTGGGTGCGACACGGAAGCCAGCGAGCCGGAGCGGATATGAAACAGCACGGGACGGGCCGGACGCTGACCGGATCGCTGGCGCCAACTCGCCGGGGCGAGGGCGCTGGTGGTCGGCAGTCGGCGTGCCCGCGCTCCCACGCCGCGTCCACGACGTCACGGCGTGATCCCGACCGGCGCCATGTGGCACTCTCGTCCAGCGACACCTTGTCAGATGAACGGGAGGAGTGGCGAGCTCATGAGCGGACGACTGACGGGCAAGACGGCACTCGTATCGGGGTCCACACGAGGCATCGGGCGGTCGATCGCCGAGCTGTTCGCGGCCGAGGGATGCCGCGTGGCCGTGACCGGCCGCACCGTGGACCGCGGCGAGAAGGTCGTGCAGCGCATCCGTGAGGCCGGCGGTGAGGCGGAGTTCGTGCCCCTCGACATCATGGACGAGAACAGCGTCCGGGAGGTGGTCGAGAGCGTCGCCGAGCGCTTCGGCTCGCTGACGACGCTGGTCAACAACGCGGCGCCGACAGCCACTGTCGCTTCGACCGTGAAAACGGTCGCCGAACTCTCCACCGAGGAGTGGAACGCCATCCTCACCGGGACGCTGACCGGCAACGTCTTCTGGGCGTCGAAGTACGCTTGGCCGCACCTGGCGCGGGCGGAGGGGGCGTCGATCGTCAACATCTCGTCAGGTCAGTCGGTTGCGGGCTACCGCGGGTTCGGCGCCTACGGGGCGGCGAAGGGGGCGGTCAACAGCCTGACCCGCACCCTCGCGGTGGAAGGAGCCCCCGACGGCATCCGGGCCAACACGATCCTGGTCGGTCGCGTCGTCTCCGGTCGCGGCGACTCCGGGCAGCACACCGGCGGCGGGCGACTGACCCGCATCGGCAACCCGATGGACATCGCGCACGCCGCGCTCTACCTCGCCTCGGACGAGGCGGAGTTCATCACCGGCTCGGAGCTCACTGCCGACGGGGGGTTCTCGATCAACGGGGACGCGATCTCCGGCGAGGGCTAGTTCGGCAATCGGTGACACGCTGTCA
Source organism: Trujillonella humicola (assembly GCF_046233715.1). Taxonomy (NCBI): domain Bacteria; kingdom Bacillati; phylum Actinomycetota; class Actinomycetes; order Geodermatophilales; family Geodermatophilaceae; genus Trujillonella; species Trujillonella humicola. Next base: position 6,461 of record NZ_JBJNRJ010000021.1, read on the forward strand.
GAATTATGTGAGGATCTCCTGGCCCGGCGCGGTGTGCCGCAGGTCCGACCACCGTGCCGCTGCGGCCCCTCTCACCCGGCGAAGGACGCTCCGATGACTGTCGACACCAAGACCGCGAACGCCCTGATGGCCGGACTCCGACCCTTTCCGGTGGCGATCACGACCATCTCGCAGGGCCGCACCAACGGTCTCATGTCCCTGTCGGCCGGATCGGCCGGGATCATCGACGAGGCCCCCCGCTTCCAGTTCGGGCTGACGAAGTACAACTTCACGCACGACCTCGTGCTCGAGTCCGGTGTCGCCGCGATGCATTTCCTGGCCGCCGAGGAGTCCCTGCTCGAGGCGTCCCTGGCGATCCTGATGGGCCTCGGCGGCAGCTCGGGCCGGGACGGCGACAAGATGGCGCAGTTCCGCACCAAGGAGGGCGTCACCGGCGTCCCGATCCTGCTCGACGCGCTCGGCTACGTCGAGGGCCGGGTCGTGCACTCCGTCGACAACGACGAGAACACGGTCTTCATCTGCGACGTCGTCGCCTCGGAGAAGCTGGCCGGCGGCCCGAAGCTGGACATCGGGAAGGCGTGGAGCCGGCTGCCGTCGACCTGGACCGAGCAGTACGAGCGCAACCACATCCACCAGACGAACGACGCCCGTCGCCGCCGGGGCCTGCCGCTGCTCGACGCTCACTGAGGGTCGAGCAGCGGCGCCCGAGCCGTTCCCTCACGCCAGGGTGACCTCCGCGGTGGCGTGTCCGGCCTCCCGCGCCGTAGCGACCCGGACGTCGACGACGTCGGGGTCGGACTCCCGGAACGACCCGTCGACCACGAACTCCTCGTGGACGAACACCGGCGCGCGCAGTCGGTACTGCACGATGCGGACGGCGCGCGGGGTGGCCCGCCGCACGCCCTCGACCATGAGCAGCGCCAGCAGGGGGCCGTGGACCACGAGCCCCGGATAGCCCTCGACGTCGCGCGCGTACGGGGCGTCGTAGTGGATGCGGTGGGAGTTGGCGGTGAGGGCGCTGAACCGGAAGAGCAGCACCTCGTCGGCCCGCCACGCGCAGCTCACGGGGTGCCCAGTTTGCGGCGCCGGCTCCTCCGTCGGCCGGGCGTGCAGCCGCTGCGGTGACTCCCCCGACCGGTAGGCGACGTCGACGTCGTCCACCACGCGGAGCCGACCGTCCTGGCTGATCCGGGTCCGGACCTTCACGAAGGCCACCTCCCCCGAACGCCCCGACACCCGGCGCACGTCGACCACCTCGACGTGGCGCTGCATCTCCCGGCCGACCAGGAGCGGCTCGTGGACGACGACGGATCCGCCGGCCCACATCCGGCGCCGGTCGGGGATCGGGGGCAGCAGGCCGCCCTCCCGCGGGTGCCCGTCCTCCCCCACGTTGCTCCGCACCGGCCAGTCGGCGAAGGACAGCCAGTGCCACAGCGGAGGCAGCTCGTCTCCCTCCCCCGCGGCCGGCGCGGCATGGTCGAGGGCGCGGGACAGGGCGGCGACCGGACCCGGGTCGAGGCGCGCCGCGTCCTCGACCGGTGTGGGATGCCAGTCCGCCAGGGAGGCGAAGGGATCGGTCCCGACGGACGCGTGCGGTGCGTCGGTCATGCGGCCGGACGGTCCAGCGCCTTGCCGTACAGCTCGATCTCCCGGATGCAGTCGTCGAAGGAACGGGCGTTCGACTCGATCGACACCCAGGTGGCCCCGGCCTCGGCGTAGGACGCGAAGCCGGCGTTGAGGATCTCGACGTTGCGCTCGGGCTCCCGCCCCATGTGCGGGCTGTAGCAGACGTCCACCTCGGCGGGACGGCCGAACTCGACCCGCATCCGCGTGAGCTCGTCGACCCGCTCCTTCAACTGCTCGAAGGCGAGCGCCGGCGTCGAGGTCACCTTCGCCATCGCCTCGGGCTGCTCGAACGGGCACCACCCGTCGGCGTACTGCGCGACGCGGCGCAGCGCGACCTTGCCGTTGCCGCCGATCCAGATCGGCGGACCCGGCCGCTGGGCGGGACGGGGCAGCATGACGTGGCCGTGCGCGGGGAAGTAGGGGTCGTCGTATTCGAGGACCTCGCCGGTCCACGCGGCCTGCATGGCTTTCATCGCGGCGTCGAAGCGCGGACCGCGGTCGTCGAACTCGGCGCCGAGGACGTCGAACTCCGCCTTCTGGTAGCCGGCCCCCATGCCCACGGTCAGCCGGCCGCCCGAGAGCAGGTCCAGGCTGGCGGTCGCCTTCGCCGAGACGTAGGGGTGCCGGTAGGCGGACACGAGGATGAAGGTCATCACCCGGATGCGCTGGGTCGCCGCGGCCATGAAGGCCAGCGAGACGAATGGGTCGAAGGCGTGGTGACCGCCGTTCTCCAGCCAGCCCGTCTCCGGGAACGGGTGATCGGTGGAGGACACCATGTCGAACCCGTTCTCCTCCGCGGCGACGGCGAGCTCGGCGAGGTGGTGCTCCCCCACCCAGGTCTCCCAGTGCTTCACCGCGCGGGCCGGGAACTGGAAGTTGAGCTTCATCGATCTCCTCCATTGGTCGCTGTCGTGGGTGGTGCCTCGGCCCAGGCGGCGAGCACGGCGTCCACCGTGGGGATCGCGCCCAGCAGGGGAAAGACGTGGCGGAACATGTCCTCGGCGAACTCCTGGGGCAGCCCCGCGGTCCCGTCCCGCACGGTGGCGACCCGGTAACCGAGGTTCACCGCCTCGATCGCGCAGCCGAAGACCGCTTCGTTCAGGGAGACCCCGCCGATGACGAGGGTCCGGACGTCGAGGCTGCGCAGGATGGTGTCCAGATCGGTGCCCGTGAACGCCGACATCCCGTGCCGGCGGGCGGCCACGATGTCGCCGGGTTCGGGCCCGAGCTCGGGCACGATCTCGGTCGGCGGTGTCCCCTCGAGCATGTGCCCGGGGTCCCGCAGCGTGACCGCCATGAGCGGGGTGTTGATCCGGACGCCGACGCGGCCCGGGCGGTACTGGAGGGTGGCGTGGACGACCGGGACCCCGTGCGCGCGGGCCCCCCTGGCCAGGTCGCGGAGCCGGCCGGTCACCCCGCGGTCCCGGACGGCCCGCGCCATGTCGGCCACGACGGGACCGGCGAGGTCGCCGGCGATCCCGCGCTGCATCTCCGAGATGAGCACTGCGGTCTGCGACGGCGCGACGAGATCGACGAGCTCCATGCCTCCGGCCTCTCTGCATGGGCGGGTGGGACCCGTCCGGGACGGGTGTCCTGACGGGCCCGGCCGGCGACCAGCACCACGTCCGTCTGCCGAGAGTTCTACCGCACGGACGACGGCATGAACACATTCATCCAACTGAATGGGCGGCCGGCCACACCCGGCGCACATCCCGCCGTGCCGCCGTCCCCGCGCGGTTGCCCGGCGGCGCGGACATCTGACACCGTGTGCACGGCAATTCCCCGAGGACGAGGACAGTGGGCATCTGATGCGGCAGGGTCGGCGGATGGTGGTCTGTGCGAGCCACAGCCCGGGCAAGGAGCGGGATCTCGAGCGGGTCGAGGGCGGGGACTTCCGTGCCGGCCTTGCCCGGGCGAGGGCCGCCGTGGCCGACTTCGACCCCGACTGCGTCGTGCTCTTCGGCGGCGACCACCGGCACGCGTTCACCTCGATCGTGCCCGCCTTCGCCGTCTCGCTGTCGGCGGGCATCATCGCCGAGGCGCCCCACCCGGCGGGCCGGCTCGAGGTCTCCCAGGAGCGTGCGCTGGCCCTGGCCGAGCACCTGCTGGACTCGGGCATCGACGTCGCGGTGTGCCGGGACGTCCAGCTCGACCACGCCTTCGCACACCCGATGCGCGATCTGTTCGGAGTGGTCGATGGACGGCCGGTCGTGCCCGTGGCGATCAACTGCGCCACGCCCCCCCTCCCGCGCGCGGACCGGGTGGCGGCCCTCGGCTCCGCGGTCGGGACGTTCCTCGACGGCCTCGGGGAGCGCGTCCTGGTGATCGGGACCGGCGGCCTGTCCCACTCGCCGCCGAGTCTCGAGGTCGCGACCCACGACCTCGGCGACGAGGAGCGGGCCCGCCTCATCCAGGAGGGCCGGGCGACGGCGGCGCAGAAGATCCGCCCGGCCTGGGACGAGGCGTTCCTGGAGGCGCTCGAGGCCGGGGACCGCGAGACCCTCCTCCGGCTGACCGACGACGCCCACCGGCAGGCCGGCTCGGGCGCCAACGAGGTGCGCACCTGGCTCGCCGCCTCCGCTGCCGGTGGCGGCCGGCCCCTGCACCGGCTCGTCTACCAGCCGGTCCCGGAGTGGATCACCGGGATGGCGGTCGCCGTCTCCGCGTGAGGGCGACCGCCTCCGGCTACGACGAGCGGCCCAGGCGATCCAGGGACTCGCGCACCAGGCCGACCGCCCGCATCGGGAACACCGAGGCGTACTTCTCGGGGGTCTTCCCGCTGGACACGAGGACGTCGGCGAGCCGGCTCGAGATCAGCGTCATCACCACCGCCGCCATCAGCTCGTAGTAGTCCACGTGCGGCTGGTCCGCACCACCGAGGGCCACGTACCGGGCGATCGTGCCCTCCCGGTCCGGCACACCCTCGAGCCGCTGGAGCCCCTGGGCCTCGCAGAGGAAACGCTCGAACATCAGCCACCAGCCGAGGTCGATCCCCGGCGGCCCGGTCGTCGCGGTCTCCCAGTCGAAGAGGGCCAGCACGGAGAGGTCGTCACCGAAGCTGATGTTCCCGGGACGCGCGTCTCCCCAGACGACTCCCTCGGCGGGGTCGTCCGGACGGTGGTCGAGGAGGTGCCGCAGGCCCTCGGCCAGCGTCTCGGGACCGAACCGCCGGCTGGGACCGCACCACTCGTACCAGCCCTCCAGCCGGGTGAGGTAGCGATCGAGTGCGGTCCCCTCCCCGGGCTCGGCGAGGAACTGCAGCTCGGCGGTGCGTGGCACGCGGTGCAGCGCGACGAGGGCGGCCAGCCCGTTGTCGTACAGCAGCGAGCGATCGGCCGGCGAGAGCTCGACGGTCCAGCCCCGCGCATGCCAGCTCGGGATGTCCCCCGGCACCCGGCCGTGCACCCTGACCATCACGTAGAAGGGTGCACCGAGGACGGCGTCGTCGGACTCCGTGTACAGGATCTCCGGAACGGGCACCCCAGGCGCGCCGGCGAGCGCCGCCATCGTCCGGGCCTGGCGCAGGGCGTCCGGGGCCACGAAGAGCTGGTGGTCGGACTGCTGCACCCGCACGACGAGCTCCGCGCTCCGGCGCGCCCCGTCCCGGTCGGTCCACGTCGCCGGGACGAACAGGGTCTTCCCCGAGTAGCCCGCGTCCGGCGACGTCAGGTCGCCGATCGCCACCTCGGTGCCGCCGGCGCGGCCGAGGCGCTGCTCGAGCCACGCCGCCAACGCCGTCCGGACGTCGCCCGCACCGCTTCCGACGGCACGCACCGGCGTCACCGCGGGTCCACCCTCTCGCGTCATATGCACATGCTGTCAGAATGCGAGGATGGTCACCATCGACCCGGCATCGACTCAGGCCTCCCCCGGCGAGGCACGACCCGCGGAGGGAGCACGCCTGGGCGCATACATCCTGCCGGGGCGCGTACCGGACCCCCGCCCGGCCGTGCCGCAGGCCCGCGACGCGGAAGAGGCAGGCCTGGGATCGGTCTGGCTCAGCGAGAGATGGGGCACCAAGGACCTCGGCGTCATCGCCGGAGCCGTCGGCGCGACGACCGAGCGGATCCGGATCGCGGCCGGCATCACACAGTTCCTCGTGCGCAATCCCGCGATCCTCGCCTCCCTCGCCATGACCGCGCAGGGGCTGACCGACGGGCGTTTCGTGCTCGGCTTCGGGCGGTCGGTCCCGGCGCTCTACAGAGCGCTCGGCCTCCCCGCGGTGACCAACCAGATCATGATCGACTACGCAGACATGATGCGCCGGCTGTTCCGCGGCGAGAAGGTCAGCTACGAGGGGCCCGCCGGCCGCTTCCCGGCTCTGCGGCTCGCCGACGTCCCCGACGCCCCTCCGCCCCCCATGATCCTGGCCGCCATCGGCCCGAAGACCCTCGCGCTCGCCGGCGCCCACTTCGACGGTGTCCTCCTGCACCCCTTCCTGACGCCTGAGGCCGTGGGCCGGGCCGCCGCCCAGGTCCGCGAGGGCGCGGAGCAGGCCGGCCGCGACCCGTCCTCGGTGACGGTCTGGGCGACGGTGGTCACCGCCTCGGGCCTGCCCCCGGAGGAGGAGGCAGCCGTCGTCGGCGCCCGGGCGGTGACCTACTACCAGATTCCCGGCTTCGGGGAGCAGTTGGCCGAGGCGAACGGCTGGGACACCGCCCCCCTGGCGACCTTGCGGGCCCACCCTCAACTGGCCGGCATCAAGGGCGCGGCCGACTCCGTCCGCACCCGGTCGGAACTCACCGAGGCCGCGACCGCGCTGCCGGGACACTGGGTGAGCGCCGCCTCGGCGGTCGGGTCGCCGGACGAGTGCGCGGAGCGACTCGCGGCGTACCGGGCGGCCGGCGCCGACGAGCTGCTGCTGCACGGGAGCACCCCCCGCCAACTGTGCCCGGTCGTGGCCGCCGTCAGCCGGCCCCGTCCCTGATCGATCCGCGGTCGGCTCCCCGGGCGGCTCAGCCGCCGGGCGCCCCGGTGCGGGCCGATGCCGACGCGGTGGCTCCGTTGAAGGGGCCGCGCTCGAGCACCGTGGCCGCCAGTTCGACGATCCGGTCGTCGTCGTCGCCCACGAACCGCGCGTACTCCGGCATCCGGTCGAGAACGGCCATGACCACCACGGTCGCCACACCGCGGTCGAGCGGGTACGCCCGTTCGACACGCGCGAGCACCGCACCCACGGCCGCCGCCAGGTCGGCGTTGACCTGCCGGGCCAGAGCCGTCACCCGGGCGTCCCCGGACCCTCCGTCGATGCCGGCACGGAACACGCCGAGGTACCGGCGGTAGAACGGCAGGTACCGACGGAGCCAGTCACGCAGGCCCGGCCCGAGATCCGGGCCCGGCTCGAGGACGGCCAGGTCCCGACAGAGCTCGGCGGCCCCCGACGAGCTCTCCTCGGTGAGCCGCAGCAGCAGGTCGGACTTCTCGTCGAAGTACTTGTAGAACGTCGCGCGGGCGAAACCGGCCTCGGCGACCACGTCGTCCACGCTGGTCCCGTGGTAGCCGCGCTCGGCGAACAGGCGCGCTCCCGCCTTCACCATCTCGCCGACGGTCACCGCCGCCCGGGGGCTCAGCTCCGTCGGGTGCCCGGCATCCGGCGCGACCCCGGGTGCCCCGCCCCTGTGCACCCGACCCCGTGGCGGCGGGTCCGGGAGGCCGGCAAAGGCCTCCGCCGGGGTCTCGGGGAAGAGCATCAGCTGCAGGACGACGGCCAGACCGTCCACCGCTTCGTCCGCGGGCGGCAGTCCGGTCCGCTGGTGCCTGAAGTAGTTGAAGCGGTGCACGGTGCTCGTGAGCACGAGTGCCGCTTCACCCGGATCGACGCCGGAGACGCCGCACTCGGCCAGCCGGTCGGCGATCCACCGGTTGTAGGACCCGACGAATCCGTGCACCAGGTGGCGCACACCGGTGTTCCCGGGCTCGAGATCGGCCCACTGGCCGAAGAGCGTGGCGTACTTGTCGTAGACCCAGGCCCACTCCCCGAGCCACCAGTGCAGGTTGTGGAAGCCGGCCCGGGTGGGACCGAGCGCGCCGATCCGCCGGGCCACTCGCCGCAGCGCCGCGCCGCACTCGTCCATGAGCTCGACGAAGATCTGCTCTTTGCTCTCGAAGTACTGGTAGAGCGTGGCCCGCGACGTGCCGGCCGCGCGCGCGATGCTCTCCACAGAGGTGGCCCGGAAGCCCTGCTGCTCGAAAAGCGTGAGCGCCTCGGCGACGATCCGCTCGCGGGTGCGCGCTCCACGGCTGCCCACCACCGGGCTCATCGGCCAGTAACCCTGGCGCCGCACGATGCCGCCGTCGGTCACCAGGTGCTCTTTCCTCCCGAGGGCCGGGCGCTGCTCGCCCTCCGACACCGCTGCTGGTCCACGTCCGCCAGCGTCGCCGTCGTCGCCGCCCCCGCTCGGCGGAGAGGCCCCAGAGGATACCACCGCCATGATCGCCTCCCGTCGGTGCCGCCCGCTGTGGGCCGGGCCGTCCCCCCGGTTCCCGGGGCCTGGTTGCAGTCGGGTACACAGACTGTCAGAATCGCTGTGCTTCGCCAGGTGGCGGCCCAGTCGCGGCCCGGCCGACGCGACCGACGGCGCACGCGCGACGCGGCGCGACCACGAACGGAAGAGCGACACGTGCCGGAGTACGACCACCTGTTCATCGGCGGGCGCTGGAAGCGTCCGACCACGACGGACGTCATCGACGTCGTCTCCCCGGCGACCGAGCTGACGCTGGGCCGTGTCCCCGATGCCTCCGCCGCCGACATCGACGCAGCCGTGGCCGCTGCCCGGGAGGCCGTCGACAGCGGGCCCTGGTCCCAGCTGCCGGTGGACGAGCGGATCGACGCGGTCGCCCGGCTCGCCAAGGCCCTCCGCGGGCTGAGCGAGGAGCTGGCCCGGACGGTCAGCGCCGAGGTCGGCTCGCCCGTGCGGTGGGCGCGGGGCGCCCAGATCGCCACCGCGCTCGGCGTGCTCCGCGCCTACCGGACGATCGGCGCGGACTTCCCGTGGGAGGAGGAACGCCGCGGGCTGCTCGGCAACCCCGTCCAGGTCCGGCAGGTCCCCGTCGGCGTCGTCGCGGCGATCGTGCCGTGGAACGCGCCGCTCTTCACGGCCGCGCTCAAGATCGCCCCCGCGCTGATCGCCGGCTGCACCGTGGTGCTCAAGCCCTCCCCCGATGCCCCGATGGCCGTCCTCGCGCTCGCCGACGCCGCACAGGAGGCCGGCCTGCCCCCGGGGGTCCTCAACATCGTCCCGGCCGGCGCCGCGGCCAGCGAGCACCTCGTGTCGCACCCGGGTGTCGACAAGGTCAGCTTCACCGGCTCCACGGCGGTCGGACGGCGGATCGGCGAGCTGTGCGGTCGCGACGTCCGCCGGGTCACCCTCGAGCTCGGCGGCAAGGCCGCCGCCCTGCTGCTCGACGACGTCGTCGTCGACGACGCGCTCGCCGCGGCGCTGGTCCACGGCGCGATGGACGGCAGCGGACAGATCTGCATGGCGCAGTCCCGCGTGCTCGTCCCCCGGTCCCGCTACGCCGAGACGGTCGAGGCGCTCGCCGGGGCCACGGCGGCGCTCCGGGTCGGCGACCCGGCCGACGAGGCGACCGACATCGGGCCGGTGATCTCCGCCGGCGCCCGCTCGCGCATCGAGCAGGCCGTCGAGGGCGCCGTCGCCGGGGGTGCCCGCCTGGTCAGTGGTGGGCGCCGGCCGGCCGACCTGGACACCGGCTGGTTCGTGGCCCCGACGCTGCTGGCCGACGTCGCACCCGACGCACCGGTGGCGCAGGAGGAGGTGTTCGGGCCCGTGGCCGTCGTCCTCCCCTACGACAGCGAGGACGACGCCGTGGCGATCGCCAACGGCACCGACTACGGCCTCTCCGGCAGCGTGTGGACCGCGGACCCGGTCCGCGGGGCCGCCGTCGCGCGGCGCTTCGCCGCCGGTTCCGTCGCGGTCAACTCGGCCGCTCCGGTCGACCTGCTCAGCCCCTTCGGCGGGGTCCGGCGCTCCGGGATCGGACGGGAGGGCGGCCCCGAGGGGCTGGCCGCCTACCTCGAGCCGCAATCGGTCGTCCTCCCGCCGGCCTGAGCCCGAACCCCGAACCTCCAGGAGGTACACCCGTGCAGACGATGGCAGCGGTCCTGTGGGACCGCGACGACCCGACGTGGTCCGTGGAGCCGATCGAGCTCGACCCGCCCGGCCCCGAGGAGGTGCTGGTCGAGCTGCACGCCTCGGGCATGTGCCACTCCGACGAGCACCTGATCACCGGCGACATGCCCTTCCACCTGCCGTGCATCGGCGGGCACGAGGGAGCCGGGATCGTGCAAGCGGTCGGCGAGAGGGTCTCCTCGGTGTCCCCCGGTGACCACGTCGTCTTCGGGTTCATGCCCTCGTGCGGTCGCTGCCCCTCGTGCGCCAGCGGCCACCAGAGCCTCTGCGACCTCGGCGCCCGGCTCTACACCGGGCGGCAGATCGCCGACGGCACGGCCCGGCACCACGCCCGCGGCCAGGACCTCGCGACCTCGTGCCTGGTCGGCTCCTACGCCCACCACACCGTCGTCCACGAGGCGAGCACCATCAAGATCGACCCGAACGTGCCGCTGGACCGCGCGTGCCTGCTCGGCTGCGGCTTCGTCACCGGGTGGGGCTCGGCTGTCTACGCCGCCGACATCCGTCCCGGCGACACCGTCGCCGTGGCCGGCGTCGGCGGGATCGGCGCCGCCGCCATCCAGGGCGCCAAGCTGGCCGGCGCGCGGGTGATCGTGGCGATCGATCCCGCCACCACCAAGAAGGAGACGGCCCTGGCCATGGGCGCCACCCACGTGGCCAGCTCCTGGAGCGAGGCGCCCTCGGTCGTGGCCGACGCGACGTGGCAGCGCGGCGTGGACCGCTTCGTGTGCACGATGGGCCGCGGCGACGGCACGCTCATGCACAAGATCCTCGGGATGACGGCCAAGCGCGGCCGGGTGGTCGTCACCAACATCCACCCGATCGCCGAGCGCTCGATCAACGTCAGCATGATGGACCTGACCCTGAACGAGAAGCAGATCGTCGGGTCGCTGTACGGCTCGGCCAACCCGCGGGCCGACATCCCCAAGCTGCTTGAACTGTGGTCGTCGGGGCTCGTGGACCTCGACGCGGTCGTGTCGAACACCTACCCGCTCGAGGGCATCAACGACGGCTTCGCCGACATGCGGAGCGGCAACTTCCTGCGCGGGGTGCTGCGGTACCCCGCCGCGGGTTGAGAGGGGACGCAATGACCAGCACGGAGAACCCGCCCGTCCGGAGGCTCGACGACCTCTCGTGGTGGACGCAGCCGGTCGCCGACCGCGACGCGTACTTCGCCCGGCTGCGCGCCGAGGACCCCCGCCCGTTCGTACCGCCCAGGCGGGAGCCGGGCAGCCCGCGGCACGACGGCTTCTGGGCGCTCCTCACCTACGAGGACGTCCGGGAGGTCAGCCGGCGCGAGGAGGACTTCTGCTCGGGCCAGGGGACGCAGATCTTCGACCAGCCGCCCCGGCTGCGGGAGTACCGCGGGTCGATCATCGACATGGACAACCCCGAGCACGTGCGGCTGCGCAAGATCGTCAACCGCGGCTTCACGCCCAAGTCGCTGGAGAAGCTGCGCGAGGACGTCCGGCGGATCGCCCGCGACCTCATCGCCTCGGTGGCCGAGCGCGGCGAGTGCGACTTCGTCACCGACGTGGCCGGTCCCCTGCCGCTGCGCATCGTCAACGACATGCTCGGCATCCCGGACGAGTACGAGAAGTACATCTTCGACCAGACCAACATCATCATGGGCGCCAGCGACCCGGAGTACATCCCCGACCAGAGCCCGCGCTCGGTGGCCGCCGCGGTCGAGGCCGCCGGAGAGGGTCTGGCCGAGCTGCTGTCCCACCTGGCCGAGGACCGGATCGCCTCGCCGCGCGACGACCTGATCAGCAAGCTCGTGGCCGCGCAGGGCGAGGAGGTCCTCACCCCCGGGGAGATGGCGCGCTTCTTCATCCTGCTCGTCGGCGCCGGCAACGAGACCACCCGCAACGCCATCTCCCACGGGTTGCTGGCCCTGACCCGCTACCCCGACCAGCGGGAGCTGTGGCGCAGCGACCTGGAGGCGCACACCGCCCCGGCGGTCGAGGAGGTCGTGCGCTGGGCCTCCCCCGTGCTCCACTTCCGGCGCACGGTGACCCGGGACGGCGTCCGGCTCGGCGACCAGGAGTTCGCCGAGGGCGACAAGGTCGTCATGTGGTACCGCTCGGCCAACCAGGACGAGTCCGCCTTCCCGGACGGGACCCGTTTCGACATCACGCGAAAGCCCAACCCGCACGTGGGCTTCGGCGCCCCCGGGCCGCACTTCTGTCTCGGGGCGAACCTAGCCCGGCTGGAGCTGGGTGTGGTCTTCCAGGAGTTGCTCACCCTGCTGCCCGACATCCGTGCCGTGGGTGAGCCCGAGTTCCTCCGGTCCAACCTGCTGCACGGGGTCAAGCACCTGCGCGCCGAGTTCACGCCCACGTCCGTGGTGACGGCATGACCGCCGTCGAGGCCCCCGGCGTCCTGTCCGTGGACCGGGACGGCATCCGGCGGATCACCCTCAACCGGCCCGAGGCGGCCAACGCGCTGCGCCCGGAGGACCGCAACGCCCTCATCGACCTGCTCGTGGAGGCCGACGCCGATCCGGCGGTCCGGGTCGTGGTGATCGCCGCCGAGGGACGGCACTTCTGCGCCGGCGCGGACGTGCGGTCGATGGCGTCGAGCCGGGCGGGCGGCGAGGGCAAGCGCGTCGGCGACACGATGCGCAAGATCATGAACGGCGCCCAGCGGTTGATCGCCGCGGTGCTCGACTGCGGCAAGCCCGTGATCGCCGTGGTCCAGGGCCCGGCCGCGGGCATCGGCGCGCACCTCGCCTACGCCTCCGACCTCGTGGTCGCGAGCGAGGAGGCGACGTTCGTGGAGTCCTTCGTCCGCCGCGGCCTCGTCGTCGACGGTGGCGGGGCCTATCTGCTCCCCCGGCGCATCGGCATGCAGAAGGCCAAGGAGATGGTCCTGTTCGGCGACCCGCTGACGGCGCAGGAGGGCCTCGCCCTGGGGCTGGTCAACCGGGTCGTCCCGGCCGACGAGCTGGGCGGCGTGGCCGACGAGCTCGCCGCCCGGCTCGCGGCGGGACCGACGAGCGCCATCGCGCTGACCAAGCGGCTGATGAACGGGTCGCCGGACACCGACCGGGCCGGGGCCTACCTGGCCGAGGGGATGGCACAGGAGATCCAGTCGAACGCGCACGACCTGACCGAGGGGATCCGCTCCTTCGTCGAGCGTCGGCCCGCCGAATACCGCGGGCACTGAGGAGGCGCAGCGCATGACCGCACCGAGATCCGACCTGCCCACCCCCGACGCCGACAGCCAGCCCTTCTGGGACGCCGCCAAAGAGGGGCGTTTCCTCATCGCCCGCTGCGGCGCCTGTGGGCGGGCCCACCACTACCCCCGGCCGTTCTGCCCCACCTGCTGGAGCGAGGACGTCTCCTGGGAGCAGGCCAGTGGCCGGGGCACGCTCTACACGCACTCCACCGTCTACATGAACGACCTCGCACCGTTCCGCGACCGGCTGCCGTACGTGGCCGCGCTGGTGGAACTCGAGGAGGGGCCGCGGGTCATGACCAACGTCGTCGACTGCGCGCCCGAGGACCTGCGGATGGGCATGCCGCTGCGAGTGGCATTCCGCGAACTGGACGAGAACACCACGGCGCCGGTGTTCCGCCCGGCAGAACTGGAGGACGACGCATGACCCCCCTGCTCGAGGGCAAGATCGCGCTGGTCACCGGCGCCGGCCACGGCATCGGCCGCGGCCACGCCGTGGAGCTCGCCAAGCACGGCGCGACCGTGATCGTCAACGACCTGGGCAGCTCGGTGTCCGGCGAGGGTTCCGGCCGCGACGCCGACCGCGTGGTCGACGTCATCGGCGCGCGCGGCGGGAAGGCGGTGGCCGACTACGCCGACGTGGGCGATGAGGATCAGGTCGAGGCGATGGTCGGCCGGGCATTCGACGAGTTCGGCCGACTGGACATCCTGGTCAACAACGCGGGCATCGTCCGCGACAAGGCGATCTGGAACATGAGCGCCGCCGACTTCGACCTCGTGATGCGGGTGCACGTCCGCGGCACCTGGCTGGCCAGCCGCGCCGCCGCCGTGCGGTGGCGTGAGGCCGCCAAGGCCGACCCCTCCGGCCGGGTCTACGGCCGGATCATCAACACCACCTCCGGCGCAGGGCTCTGGGGCAACTTCGGCCAGACGAACTACGCCACCGCCAAGGCCGCCATCGTCGGCCTGACCCAGACCCTGAGCCTGGAGCTGGCCAGGATGGGCATCACGGTCAACGCGATCAGCCCGGGTGGCATCACCCGGCTCTCGGCCACGATGAGCGGCGCCGACGCCGTCCCCGAGCCCGACGAGCGGCCCGAGGACGAGTTCGACCCGAAGGACCCGTCGCTGTCCAGCCCGGTCGTGGCGTGGCTGGCCAGCCCCGAGGCCGCGCACGTGAGCGGGCAGGTGGTCCGCGCCATGGGCGAGCTCATCGAGCTGGCGGAGGGCTGGACGAAGGGCCCGTCCATCAGCAACGGCGGCAAGCGGTGGGACGCCACGACCCTCGGCGACCGGTTGGCGAAGGACGTGTTCCGGACGCGGGCGCCGGGCCTGCGGATGGGCGGCTGACCGAGGGGGCCGCCGCGACCTCAGCTCGCGGCGGTCCGCCGGTCGGCGGACGCCGCCAGCGGTGTCCGGCCGAGCAGGCCGCGCTCGATGAACGCCGCCATCGTCTCGACGATCTCGGTGTCCGACACCGCCCGGCTCTGCTGCGGCAGTCCCGTCGGGATGCGCTCGAGCACGGCGACGAGGACCAGGCCGGCAACGTGCAGGTCGAGCGGATAGGGCCGCGAGATGCCGGTCAGCACGCGGGCGATCGCCGACCGCGTCGCGTGCCGGACCTCGTCGCCGAGCAGTTGGACGCGCGGATCGTCGCTGTGGCGCTCCACCCAGACCCGCAGCACCCCGGCATGCCGGCGGGAGAGCCCGATGAGCTCGTGCAGCCACACGCGCAGCTCGGCGCCTGCGTGCACGCTGTCGCCGAACCGGCCGGCGAGGGCCACCACGTCGTCGCGGGCCTCCTCGGCGAGCGCGGCGAGGACGTCGGCCTTGTCGGTGAAGTACTTGTAGAGGGTCGCCCGGGCGACTCCCGCCCCGGCCGCGACGGCGTCGACGTTGGCTCCGGCGAAGCCGCGCGCGGCGAAGATCCGTGCCGCCGAGTCCAAGAGGGCGCGGACGGTCGCCTGCGCCCGGGGGCCGAGCCGCTCGACGCGGCCGGACGGGGCCTGAACGGACGGGGCAGCGGCCGTCCAGGACTCCGGTGGCGGTGCGTCCCGCGAGCCCTGGCCGGCGAGGACGTCGGCGGGGGTGTCGGGGAACAGCACCAACTGCAGCACCACGGCCAGGCCGTCGCTCATCACCTCGGCCGAGGGGGACCCCGTCCGGCCGGTGTGCCGCAGGTAGTTGGAGCGGTGGACGACGAGCAGGATCGCGGCGGCGGTGTCCACCCCGTCGATGCCAGCGAACCCGGCAGCCGCGAGCCGCTCGGCGATGCGACCGGCGTAGGCGTCGACGAAGCCGGTCACCATCGGCCGGAACGTCGTGTCGGCGGTCTGCAGGTGCTCCCACTGGGCGAACATCGTGGCGTAGCGGTCGTACACCCACGCCCACTCCCCCAGCCACCAGTGGAGGTTGTCGAAGCCCTCGGCGGTGGGGCCGAGCGGCCCGAGCCGGCGGATCAGCCGCATCAGCGCGGCGCCGCACTCCTCCAGCAGCTCGGCGAAGACCCCGTCCTTGCTCTCGAAGTACTGGTACAGCGTCGCGCGGGAGACGCCCGCGGCACGGGCCAGGTCGTCGACCGAGACGTCGTGGAGACTGCGCTCGCCGAACTGCTCCAGGGCGACGGCGAGGATCTGCCGGCGCGTCTGCACGCCGCGGGCGCCGACGATCCGGCTGCTGGACCCGTAGCTGGGCCGGCGCAGCACCTCGTCGCTCGTCACCCCTCGATGCTACGGGCGCATCTGACGCTCTGCGTGCGCCCGCGAGCCGGTCTCCCCCGGAGGGATGTGCATGTCCGCGGGCACATCTGCCGGCACACGGCTGATCGGCGTCAGCGCGCGTCTGACACATCTGGCACCTCGATCTGCCGGTGCCGGCCGGTCAGGGAGCCTCCCCCTCGAGGACCTCGGCCCGGCTCCGCAACACCGTCCTGTCGACCTTGAGCATCGACGTCAGGGGCAGGTCGTCGACGAGGACCAGCCGGTCGGGGGCCTTGTAGTCGGCCAGCCGCTCGCGCACCCAGGACCGCAGCTCGGCGAGCTCCGGGGGGTCGTCGGGGTCGGCCGGGACGACGAAGGCCACGCCGATCTCCCCGATGACCGGAGCGGGAGAGCCGACGACGGCCGCGCGCCGCACGCGAGGGTGCTCGGCGAGCACGTTCTCCACCTCCAGCGGGTGCACGTTGTAGCCGCCCCGGATGTAGAGGTCGCCCACCCGCCCCGCCAGGACCAGATCGCCGTCGGGCGTGAGCCTGCCGAGGTCACCGCTGATGAGCCATCCGTCCGCCGTCAGCGCCGCGGCGGTCGCCGCCGGGTCCCGCCAGTACCCCCGCATGACGCAGGCACCCCGGACCCGCACGCGACCGACCTCGCCGGCCCCCACGGGCTCCCCCTGCTCGTCGGTGACCGCGATCTGCACGCCCTCCTGCGGACGGCCGACGGTGCGGGCCTGCACATCCGGGGGGTCGTCGGGATCGGTCCCGGTGATCGACGGGGACTCCGTCATGGCGTAGCGGACAACCAGCGGGACGCCGATCCGCTCACGGACGGCGGTGACCAGGTCCGGGGACGCCGGCGCGGTGGCCGCGATCCCCACGCGCAGGTGCTCCAGCCGCTCGGCGGCAGGCTCCTCGAGCAGCTTGGCCCACTGCGTGGGGACGCCGCCGACGACGGTGATCCGCTCGTCGCGCATGACGGCCGCCATCTCCCGCGCCGACCACGGCACCGGGGAGATCACCACCGCGGTTCCCCAGACCAGCTGGTCCCACAGCTTCGCCATGTAGCCGGCGTGGGCGAACGGCGTGGCAACGAGACGCCGGTCGTAGGGAGCGCTCATGACCCCGGACGACCGCGCGCCCGCGGCGAGGTTGCCGACGTCGAACCATGCGCCCTTGGGCAGTCCCGTGGTCCCGCTCGTCCAGATGATCACGACCGGGTCGGTCGGCGCCGGGGACGGGCGGGCCGGCCCCAGCCCGGGATGGCGGTACGTCGTCGGCAACTCGGCGCGGTCGAGGACCGGGATCCCAGGAGGCCCCTCGGGCAGCCCCGCGGCGCCGTCCCGGATCAGCAGCGCCGGGCCGGCGCGGTCGAGGACCGCGGCCACCTCCCGGGGACCGAGCCGCGTGTTCAGCCCGGTGGTGACGGCACCGAGCCGGGCCAGGGCGGCGTAGCAGACGGCGTAGTCGACGGACGACGGGAGCATCAGCGCCACGACGTCCCCGGCCGCGATCCCGCGCTCGGCCAGCGCGCCCGCGAGGGCATCGGAGGTCCGGTCCCACTCGGCGAAGCCGATCCGGGGGCCGTTCGGCTCGACATACGCGTCCCGGTCGCCGTGCACCCGCGCCGCGGCCCGCAGCAGGGCGTCCACGGTGGCGAACTCCCCGCGCAGGGGCGGCTCCGGGCGGGCGGCCGGGGTCACGGCCGGTCGGTGCCGAGGATCAGCGTGCCGCTGGAGCAGAACCAGCCGCCGGTGCCGCTGACGCACGCGAGTTCGGCGTCGGGGACCTGCCGCGGCCCGCACTCCCCGCGCAGCTGCCGCACCGCCTCGACCACCAGGAACAGCCCGCGCTGCCCCGGGTGGATCGCGGAGAGCCCGCCGCCGTCGGTGTTGGTGGGCAGCGCGCCGCCCAGGCGCAGGCGGCCGTCGGCGACGAACGGGCCGCCCTCCCCCTTCTTGCAGAAGCCGAGGTCCTCCATCGTCATGAGGAGCATGTAGGTGAAGGCGTCGTAGACCTCGCACACGTCGATGTCCTCCGGGCGGACCCCGGCGCGCTGGAAGGCCAGGGGGCCGGTGACCGACGCCGGGCCGGTGGTGAGGTCCTCCCACTGGCTCGTGGACACGTGCGAGACGTTCTCGGCCGCGCCGAGGACGTGCACCGGCGTACCGGGCAGGTCCCGGGCCCGCTCCTCCGAGACGATCACCGCCGCCGCCCCGCCGTCCGAGCGGATGCAGCAGTGCAGCTTGGTGAAGGGATCGGCGATCATCCGGCCCGCCAGGACCTCCTCGACGGTGATCGGGTCCCGGTAGGCGGCCTCCGGGTTGTCGGCCGCGTTGAACCGCGCCGACACCGCGACCTCGGCCAGCTGCTCGATCGTCGTCCCGTACTCGTGCATGTGGCGGCGGGCGGCCATCGCGTACTTCGCGATGAGGGTGTGCCCGTACGGCGCCTCCCACTGCAACGGGCCCCGGCTGCCCCAGTTGAGGTTGGCCGTCCGCAGCCCGCGGCGCAGGTCCGACTTCGCCGTCGACCCGTACGTCAGCAGGACCACGTCCGCACGACCGGCGGCGATGGCGTCCGCCGCGTGGGCCACCATGACCTCCCACGACGCCCCGCCGACCGCCGTCGAGTCGATCCAGCGCGGTCGCAGCCCGAGGTACTCCCCCACGTCGATGGGCGGCAGGGTCCCCAGGCCGGTCGAGCCCAGGCCGTCCACCTCCGCCGGTGAGATGCCGGCGTCGGCGAGGGCACGCCTCGACGCCTGGGCG
The DNA here is from genome assembly GCF_046233715.1 of Trujillonella humicola. Taxonomy (NCBI): domain Bacteria; kingdom Bacillati; phylum Actinomycetota; class Actinomycetes; order Geodermatophilales; family Geodermatophilaceae; genus Trujillonella; species Trujillonella humicola. Next base: position 24,904 of record NZ_JBJNRJ010000021.1, read on the forward strand.
ATGAGCCCGTACGGGTTGGTGGCCACCGGCCCCGGGTCGGCCAGGGCGACACCGGCGATGACGGCGCCGCGGCCCCGAGGCGCGGTCACTGGGCCGGCTCCTGCTGGAGGAGGGCGGCGAGGTGGTCGGCCGGACGACCGAAGAGCAGATCCAGCACGTGGGCTCGTTTCAGGTAGAGGTGGGCGTCGTGCTCGTAGGTGAACCCCATGCCGCCGTGGATCTGGATGTTGGCGGCGGCACCGTCGATCGCCGCCCGCGCGGCCACGATCTTGGCAGCGAGGACCTGAAACTCCCGGTCGGCCCGGCCCGAGTCGAGGGCGACGGCTCCGAAGGCGGTCTGGGACAGCGCCGCCTCGGCGGCCACGGCCATGTCCGCACAGCGGTGCTTGATCGCCTGGTTCACCCCGATGGGCCGGCCGAACTGCACCCGGGTCTTCGCGTGCTCGCTGGACTGGTCGCGGACGGCCTCGGCAATGCCGACCAGCACCGCGGACACCAGGACCAGCGCCCGCAGGCGCAGCGGCTCCTCGTCCGCCGGCAGCCAGCACAGGACCGGGGCCGAGTCCACGACGGCGGAGGCCAGCCGCGTCCCGGGGTCGATGCTGGGCAGCGGGGTCAGCTCGCCCAGCGCCGCGACGTCCACCAGGCCCGCGCCCTGCTCGCCGATGACGAGCACGAACGCGGCGCCGGAGGGGTCGAACACGTCGAGCCGTCCGGCCAGCGCCGTCGGCCCGACCGAGCCGTCGCGGAGCTCTCCGAGCGCCACCGCGGCGGAGCCCTCGACCATCCGGTGGGCGAGGTCGAGTGACCCGGCGAGGACGGCGAGGCGGGCGCCCAGTGCGGTCGGCAGGAACGGGCCGGGGACCAGACCGCGCCCGATCTCACGGAAGACCAGGACCTCGTCGTCCAGGCCCAGGCCCGAGCCGCCGACGTCCTCGGGCAGGGAGATGCCGAGCAGGCCCAACTCCGCGCCGGCGAGCCAGGTCGCGGGGTCCAGGACGGCGGGGTCGTCGCGACGGAGCCGGATGACGGCGGGCGGCACCTGCTCGGCGAAGAACTGGCGTGCCGCGGCCACCAGTTCCAGTTGGTCGGGCGAGGGGAGGAGATCCACGGGGGTCGGTCCGTTCCGGGTCGTCAGCGGGGCAGGCCGAGGACGCGGTCGCCGATGATGTTGCGCTGGACCTCCGACGTACCACCGCCGATCGACTGCGAGAAGGAGTAGAAGTAGTTGCCCGTCCACCCGCCGTGCGGGACCCAGCGGGAGACGAAGCGCAGGCCGTCGGCGCCCAGCACGTCCATGGCGAGCCGGCCGACCTCCTTGGCCACCTCGGCGTAGTAGAGCTTGAGCATGGATCCCTCGGGCCCCGGCGTGTCCGTGCGCAGGTTGCGGCAGACGCCGGCGTAGGTCATCGCCCGCAGGGCGGCGACCTCGGCGCGGGCGTTCGCCAGCCGCCGGGCGATCTCGTCGTCGGCGATGGCCGGACGGCGACCGTCGGGCCCCACGTGCTCGCGGGCGGCGTCGATGAGCTTCTCGACCGTGGTGGCCAGGCGCACCTGCTGGGCGGTGAACGCCGTGCCCCGCTCGAAGGACAGGGTCGACATGGCGACCCGCCACCCGTCGTCGACGTCGCCCACCACGTTGGCCAGCGGGATGTGGACCTCGTCGTAGAAGACCTCGCAGAACTCCGCGCCCCCCTCGATCGTCTCGATCGGCCGGACGTCGATGCCCGGGGTGTCCATGTCGCAGATGACCCAGGTGATCCCCTGGTGCTTGGAGTCCCCGCGCGTCGTCCGGACCAGCAGCTCCTGGTGGTCGGCGATGTTCGCGAAGCTGGTCCAGATCTTCTGGCCGGTGACCACGAGGTCCTCGCCGTCGATCACCGCGCGGGTGGAGAGGGCCGCCAGGTCGGACCCGGCTCCGGGCTCGGAGAAACCCTGGCACCAGACCACCTCGCCGCGCAGGATCCGCGGCAGGTGGTGGTCGCGCTGCTCCTCGGTGGCGCGGGTCATCAACGTGGGCCCGGCGTGGCTCAGGCCGACGAAGCACGCGTCGATCCCGGGAAGCCCGGCGCGCGCGTACTCCTCGTACCAGATGAGCTGCTGGACCAGCGTCAGGCCGCGCCCGCCGTACTGCTCGGGCCACGCGATGCCGGCCCAGCCGCCCTCCCACTGGGTGCGCTGCCAGGAGAGGTCGAACTCGCGCATGGCGGCGGGGTCCTCCGGCCGCTGCTCGCGCGGGGCGTGCTCGGCCAGCCAGGTGCACACCTCGTCGCGGAACTGCACCTGCTCGGCGGTGAAGTCCAGGTCCATGGGTCCTCCAGGGTCAGGAGCGGTACCGGGCGGCGAGTTCCTCGCTGCCCCGGGCGAGCAGGAGGACGTCAGCGCCGACGAGGACGAGGCGGGCGCCGAGGTCCAGGTAGCGGCGGGCGAGCGGTTCGGCGAAGGCGTTGACGCCCACGGTCGTGCCGGCGGCTACGACGGTGGCGATCGCCGCCTCGACGGCCGCGACGACGTCGGGGTGGTCGGGCCGGCCGAGGTGGCCCAGGGACGCGGCGAGGTCCGCCGGCCCCAGGAACACCGCGTCGACGCCGTCGACCGCAGCGATCTCGGGCAGCGCGTCCAGCCCCGCCCGGGACTCGACCTGCACGGTGACCGTCAGCTGCGCGGCCGCGGTGTGCAGGTAGCCCTCCGTGCGGTTCCAGCGGGAGGCCCGGGCGATCGCGCTGCCCACCCCCCGGATGCCCTCGGGGGGGTAGCGGGTCGCCGCGACGACGTCCCGGGCCTGCGCGGCGGACTCCACCATCGGCACCATCAGGTCCTGCACACCGATGTCGAGCAGCTGCTTGATCACCACCGGGTCGCCCGAGGGGGGACGGACGACGACGGGGATCCCGGAGGCCGCGGCGGCCTGCAGCTGCGGGAGCACGGTCGTCAGGTCGTTGGGCGCGTGCTCGCAGTCGACGAGCAACCAGTCCAGGCCGCCGCCGGCGCAGATCTCGGCGACGTACGCGCTGCCCGACACGACCCACATGCCGATCAGCCGGCCGTCCCCGGCCAGGCGTTCCCGCAGGCCGGTCACGAGCCGGCCCGGACGAAGCGGCACCCGAGGGAACCGAGCGGGCCGAAGTCGGCGGTGAAGAGATCCCCGTCGGCCGCCGGCACCGGCCGGGTGAAGGAGCCGGCCAGGATCACCTGGCCGGCCTCCAGCGTCACGCCGTGGGCACCCAGGCGGTTGGTCAGCCAGGCGACGCCGTTGGCCGGGTGGTTCAGCACGGCGGCGGCGACGCCGGACTCCTCGATCTGGCCGTTGCGGTACAGCAGCGCGCAGACCCAGCGCAGGTCGACGTCGAACGGGCGGACCGGCCGGCCGCCGAGCACGAGGCCGGCGTCCGCCGCGTTGTCGGCGATCGTGTCGACGATCGTCCGCAGGTGCCCGGTCTCCGGGTCCCTCATCTGCACCCGGGCGTCGAGGATCTCCAGCGCGGGGGTCACGTACTCGACGGCACCGAGGACGTCGAACAGGGTCACGCCCGGGCCCTTGAGGGGGCGGCCCAGCACGAAGGCGAGCTCCACCTCGACCCGCGGGAAGATGAACCGGTCGTGCGGCACCGTGCCGCCGTCGTCGAAGACCATGTCGTCGTACAGCGCGCCGTAGTCGGGCTCGCTGATCGACAGCGCCTGCTGCATGACCCGCGAGGTCAGGCCGATCTTGCGCCCCACGACGGTGCGCCCCGCCGCGACCTTGGACCGCACCCACGCGTGCTGAACGGCGTAGGCGTCCTCGATCGTCATGTCCGGGTACTGCAGCGACAGCTGCCGGATCGGCACCCGCGTGCGCTCCGCCTCGTCGAGGCGGGCGACGGCGTCGGCGACGGCCGCCTCGTCCAGTGTCACGCCCGTTCCCCGCGGAGGAACGCGATCGCAGCGGGCGTGAAGGTCTCCGGGTCCTCGAAGTGCGGCCAGTGCCTGACGCCGGGCATCTCGAGCACCCGGGAGTCCGGGATCAGCTCGGCGATCCGCCGGGCGGTGCTCTGGTACTCGGAGACGTCCTGCCCCGAGGCGATCACGAGGGTGGGCGCGGAGATCGTCGCCCACTGCTCCTCGGGGATGAGGTTGCGGTCGCGGACCTCGGCGTCCTGGAGGACGAGCAGGTGGTCGATGGTCTCGCGGGTGTCGGGACGGCGGTAGATCGCCTGCCGGAGCGCGATGAGGTCGGGCAACCGGTTGCGCTCGTCCGCGATGAGGTGGTCGAAGACCGCCTTGAGCGAGGCCCAGTCGGCCTCCTGCACGGCGCGCGTGCGCTCGGCACGGATCCGGGCCATGTTCGACGCGGTGGCGACCAGCCCCGCCGGGGACATGAGGATCAGCCGGTCCACCCGCTCGGGATGGTCGACGGCCAGCCGGGCGGCCACCCAGGCGCCGAGCGACATCGCGGCGACGTGGGCCCGGGAGATCCCGAAGGAGTCCAGGACCGCGAGGACCTGACGCACGTAGACGGGGATCTCGTAGTCGTGGTCGGGCTTCTCGGAGAACCCGTTGCCGACCATGTCGATCGCGATGCAGTGGAAGTGCTCGGCCAGGCCACCCAGGTTGGCGGCGAAGGTCTCCCAGTGACCGCCGGTCCCGTGCAGCAGCAGCAGGGCGGGAGCGTCGGGGCGGCCGGCCTCGGCGAACCGGGTGCGCACGCCGGCGGCGTCCAGGTACCCCTGCCGGAACTCCAGGTCACGCAGATGTCCCCAGATGCTGCGGTAGCCCTCGTCGGCGTCCAGTTGCGCGGTCACGTCTCTCCTCGCTGCCCCTCGTGTCCATGTCCAGCGACCTGCGGCACACGGCCCTGATCAGCGGTGGCGCTCGCCGGGCTCCGTCGGCGGAGCCGAGGTGGCCGGTTGTTTCTGACAGGGAGTGTACGATAGAACGGTGCCGTGGTCGCCGTCGATGAGCCCCCCGCTCGAGCCGTGAGCGCCGACAGGGGGAGCGGTCGCGCCGCGAGCTCGGGAGAGGTCGAGCTGGCGGTCGTGGGAAACGAGTTCGCCACCGTGCGAGTAGCGCTGGACACCAACGGAAATAGCCCCCGCCTGCTCCTCGAAGACCTCGAGGACGGGTCGAGGATCTGGCTGTCCCCGCTCGAGCTCGCCAGCCTCTGCCTGGCCACCCCCGAGGACCGGGTGAACTGGTTGCGCGTGGGGGTCTACCGGGACGAGCGGCAGTGACCGCCCCGGCGATCGTGGGCCTCGGCCTGACGGAGATGTCACTTCGCCCCGGAGCCGAGGCGTCCCGCCTGGCCGCCGACGCGCTGGGCGCCGCCCTCGCCGACGCCGGGCTGGACCGGGCGGACGTCGACGGGCTGCTCGTCGGGTCCAGCCAGGGTGTCCGCCCGGACCGCGTCGGGGTCGCGCTGGCGCGGCAGGCCGGCCTGGGGGACCTGCGCCTGCTCGAGCACGTCGAGATCAAGGGGGCCACCACCGTGGCCATGGTCGACCGTGCCGCCCGGGCCGTCCGCGAAGGAGCGGCCCGGGCCGTCGTCTGCGTGTTCGCCGACGCCCCCCTGCGCGCCGGTGGCTCCACCGGTTCGACCTATGCGCACAGCGGCGGCACGTCCGGCCTGCGCGGGCTGGAGCGGGCCTCCGGCCTGCTCGGCTCGGTGCCGACGTACGCGCTGCTGGCCGCTCGCTGGCTGCACCTGAACGGCGGAACGGCCGAGGACCTGTGCGCGGTCGCCGTCTCCGCCCGCGCGTGGGCGGTGGACAACCCGATCGCCGTGCAGCGCACCCCGCTCGACGCCGCCGCCTACTTCGCCAGCCCGGTCATCGCCGAGCCGCTGCGCCGCCTCGACTGCGCGCGCCCGGTGAACGGCGCGGCGGCCGTCGTCGTCACCGCCGACCCCGGAGTGGGCAGCGGCACCCGGGTGGTGGTCCGCGGCTCCGGCGCGGCCCACCCGATGCGCCGTCGCCGGTCCGGAGCCGAGTCGTGGTTCGGCGGCGGGCGCAGCGCGGTGGACGACGCGCTCGCGGCCGCGGGGATGGACCGCGGCGACCTCGACGTGGTCGAGCTCTACGACCCCTTCAGCGTGGTCACGCTCCACCTGCTGGACGAGTACGGGCTGTGCCCGCCGGGCAAGGCCGGGCCCTTCGTCCGCGACGGCGGGACATCGCCCGGCGGCAGCCTGCCGGTCAACACCGGCGGCGGCCAGCTCTCGGGCTTCTACCTCCAGGGCATGACCCCGTTGGTGGAGGCCGTCGTGCAGCTGCGCGGCGACGGTCTCGGGCGGCAGGTGCCCGGCGCACGGACCGCCCTCGTGGGCGGTATCGGCGGGCGCCTCGACCACCACGCGGCGCTGGTTCTGGAGGCGTCGTGACCGATCCCGGACCGGCCGCGGACTGGCTGCTGGACCCCGGCCTCGCCCCGCAGACCGACGGCCACCTGGCGCCGCTGTACGCCGGCGCCGCAGCGGGCCGGCTGACGCTCCCCCGGTGCGCGTCCTGCGACCTGCCCCTGGAGCTCGAGCAGCAGGTGTGCGACGGCTGTGGCGGCGACGTCGTCGCCTGGCACGACGAGGTTCCGGAGGGGACCGTCCACAGCGTGACCACGGTGCACCGGCGCGAGCCCGGCCTGGTACTCGTCGACCGTCCGTACGTGGTCGCCGACGTCGAGCTGGCCGGCGGCCACCGGCTGCTGATGGCCGGCGTACACCCCTGCCCGGCCCCGGCCATCGGCTCCCCGGTGACCGTCGCCTTCCGCCACCTCGGGGGCGTCGCGCTCCCCGCGTTCGTCCCCCCACCCCTCTCCCCCGAGCAGGAGCTCTGACGATGACGGAACTGGACACACGCCCAGCCCGGACACGGGTCGACGACCTCGTCCGCCCGGACCGGGTGTCCGGGGCGGTCTACACCGATCCCGAGGTCTTCGAGCTGGAGATGCAGCGCATCTTCCGGGAGGGCTGGGTGTACGTCGGCCACGACAGCGAGATCCCCGAGCCGGGCGACTACGTGACCCGCCGGATCGGCCGCGAGCCGGTCGTCTTCGTCCGCGGCAAGGACGACGAGGTCCGCGTGCTGCTCAACCGCTGCAGCCACCGCGGCAACCGGCTCTGCAACGCGGAGAAGGGCAACTCCAGCACCTTCCGCTGCCCGTACCACGGCTGGACCTTCGCGAACTCCGGTGAACTCATCGGGGTCCCCATGCGCCAGGGCTACGGCGAGCGCCTCTCGGCCGTCCGCGACGAGCTGGGGCTGGCCCCGGCGCCCCGCGTCGACAGCTACGGCGGTTTCGTGTTCGCATCGCTGACCGGTGGCGGGATCAGCCTGCGCGAGCACCTGGGCAGGGCCACGGTCGCCATCGACCGGCTGCTCGCCCTCTCCCCCACCGGGACCCTCGACCTGCGTGCCGGCTGGATGAAGCACCACCAGCAGTGCAACTGGAAGATGGTCATGGAGAACAACGTGGACGGCTACCACGCGCTGTTCACCCACCAGTCGGTCTACGACGCCGTCCGCCCGGCCAAGGTCTCCCACGTGCCCACCAAGGTCGAGGTCTACGTGCGCGACCTCGGCAACGGCCACTCCGAGATCGACTACGCCGCCGAGTACACCCGGCTCGACGACGAGTTCGTGTGGTTCGGCCGGGCGCCGCGGGAGAAGCTGCCGCGCTACGTCGCGGCCATGGAGGAGGCGCACGGCCCCGAGGCCACGCACCGGGCGTTCGTCGTCGGCCCGCCGCACACGCTGATCTTCCCGAACCTGTTCCTCGCCGAGATGAACATCATGACGGTGGAGCCGCTGGGTCCGGGCGAGACGATCGCGTACACGACGCCGGCGCTGATCCCCGGCATGGACGAGATGAACGAGCGGATGCTCCGGCGCACCGAGGGTGCCATGGGCCCCGCCGGCTTCCTGATCGCCGACGACGGCGAGATCGGCATGCGCAACCAGTTCGGCCTGGCCGCCCGGGACCCCGAGTGGATCATGCTCAGCCGCGGCATCGAGACCGACGTCGAGGACGAGACCGGCATCGTCAACCACGACAAGAGCGCGGAGACCCCGCAGCGCGGCTGGTGGAAGCACTGGGCCGGGGTCCTGAACGGAGAGCAGGCATGACCGCCGTCGCATCCGGGACGACTCCCCCGCTGGCACTGGAGCTCGCCGTCGAGGCGTTCCTCTACCGGGAGGCACGCCTGGCCGACGAGGCCCGGTACTCCGAGTGGGAGGAGCTCTGGGAGGACGACGGCCTGTACTGGGTGCCGATGGGCCCCGACGACGACCCGAAGGTCGACCTCTCCTACGTCTACGACAACCGGCGCCGCATCACGAGCCGGATCGCGCAGCTCAAGTCCGGCGCCCGGCACTCGCAGACGCCGCCGTCGGTCATGCGCCGGATGCTGGCCAACCTCGAGGTGCTCGACAGCAGCGCCGACGACCGGGGCACGACGGTCACCGTCGGCGCCAACTTCGTCCTCCACGAGTACCGCTACGCGATGAACATCTGGGCCGGACGGGTGATCTACCGCGTCCGCGTCCGCCCGGACGGCGACCTGGGCCTCGTCGGCAAGACCGTCCACCTGGTGAACGCCGGCGGCCCCGTGCCGACGCTGGCGTTCCTGATCTGAGGACAGCCATGCTCGTCGGAGACATCGCGCGCCGGAACTGCCGCCGCTACCCCACCAAGACGGCCGTCGTCAGCGGGGACACCCGGCTCTCCTGGTCCGCCGTGGACGAGCGCGCCAACCGGCTGGCGACCCACCTGCTGGCGCAGGGACTGGTCCCCGGTGACCGGGTCGCCATCTGCTCCCGGAACACCGCCGAGTGGCCCGAGATGAGCTTCGGCCTGGCCAAGGCCGGGCTCGTGGCCGTGCCGCTCAACATCCGGCTGTCGTCCCCGGAGATCGCCCACATCCTGGCCGACTCCGGTGCCCGCGCCGGCATCCTGCACAGCGAGCAGGCACCGGTCGCCGCCGATCCCTTCGGCGCGCTGGAGCACGTGCTGCAGATCGGCGGCACGGACGCGGGACGCGACTACGAGAGATCGCTCGCAGCGGGACGGGCGGTCGACCCGACGCCGGCGGACCAGCGTCCCGACGACGCCCAGTTCATCCTCTACACGAGCGGCACCACCGGGCACCCCAAGGGGGTCGTCCACTCGCACCGGGCGATGCTGGCCCAGGCGGCCGACACCGCGATCGTCACCGAGGCCCGCCACGACGACGTCACCCTCGGGACGACCCCGTCGTTCACCGCCGGCGGCATGATCCGGACGGTCGCCGGCCTCTACCTGGGCCAGACCCTCGTGCTGCACCCGAAGTTCGACCCCGACGCCGTCGTCGACGAGATCGAGCGCAGCCGGGTCACGATGACGACGTTCATCCCGACCATGCTCATGCGCACGCTGAAGGTGCTGACGGAGCATCCGCGGGACGTGTCCAGCCTGCGGCGGATCAGCTACGGCTCCGCGCCCGTGCCGCCCGGCCTGGCCGAGGAGGCCATGGCCCGCCTCGGGTGCGACCTCCAGCAGCGGTACGGGCTGACCGAGGCCGGCGGCCAGGCGACCATCCTCACGCCGGAGGACCACCGCCGGGCCGTCGCCGGCGAGGAGCAGCTGCTCGCCTCCTGCGGACGCGAGACCCCCTTCGCCGAGATCGCGATCGTCGACGACGAGGGGCGGCCGCTGCCGCCGGGTGAGACCGGCGAGATCGTCATCCGCTCCGACGCCGTCGCGCTGGGCTACTGGAACCGGCCCGAGGCGACGGCCGCGACCTTCCGCCCCGAGGGACTGTTCTCCGGCGACCTGGGCTGGCTCGACGAGGCGGGGTACCTCTACATCGCCGGCCGCAAGACCGACATGGTCATCTCCGGGGGCTTCAACGTGTACCCCGCCGAGATCGAGCGGGTCATCGCCGGGCACCCGGCCGTCGACCTGGTCACCGTGGTCGGCGTGCCCGACCCGGAGTGGGGAGAGACCCCGGTGGCGGTCGTCGTGGCGAAGGGGGATCCGGATCCGACGCTGGCGGAGCAGCTGAAGGAGCTGTGCCGGGGCAACCTGGCCGGCTACAAGCAGCCCCGGCGCTTCGAGTTCCGGCCCTCCCTCCCCCTCGGCCCCGCCGGGAAGATCCTCAAGCGGGAGGTCCGCGCCGGCCTGCTCGCGCCCGCCGGCTCGGAGACGCCGGCGTGACCGCCGTCGCCGGGACCCGCCAACCCGGCAGCTGGCGGCCGGAGTTCGAGGCGGACACCGTGTGGGCCCTGCTGCGCGAGCGGGCGCGGCTCACCCCCGACGGCCTGTTCGCGGTGGACGAGCACCGCCGCGTGCTGACCTTCGCCGAGCTGCGCGCCGCCGTGGAACGCACGGCCGCGGGACTGACCCGGCTCGGGATCCGGCCCGGGGACGTCGTCTCCTGGCAGCTGCCCAACGGGTTCGACACCATCACCCTGTCGCTCGCGCTCGCCCGCCTGGGGGCGGTGCAGAACCCGCTGATCATGATGCTGCGCGAGCGCGACCTGACCTTCATCTGCCGGCAGGCGGGAACCCGCTGGCTCGTCGTCCCCGGCGAGTTCCGCGGCACCGACCACGCCGCGATGGCCGCAGCGGTCGCCGGGCAGCTGCCCGGCCTGCAGGTGCTGTCGACCGTCGGTGGCCTCCCGACGGCCGACCCCGCCCACGTCCGGCTGCCTCCGGAGCCCGGGTCGCCGGCCGTGGGCTCGGAGGTGCGCTGGCTCTTCTACACGTCGGGCACCACGTCCGACCCGAAGGGGGCCCGGCACAGCGACCGCACACTCATCGCCGCCTCGGACACCTTCTGCGCCAACCTGCACGTCACCTCGGCCGACCAGACCGCGACGCTCCTCCCCCTCGCCCACGTCGGCGGCGTCGCGCACATCCTGACCAGCCTGCGCACCGGCAGCAGCATGGTCACCAGCGCCGTCTTCGACCCGGTCGCGACCGTCGACCTCCTCCGCGAGCAGCGGATCACGCTGCTCGGCTCGGGGCTGCCCTTCGTCCGCGCCTACCTGGCCCGCCAGCGGGCGGAGCCCGGCACCCGGCTGTTCCCGCACGTCCGCGCCACCCTCTTCGGCGGCGCCGGCCGCCCGGCGTCGATCCACGAGGAGATCAAGCGCGAGCTGGGCGGGGTGGGCGCGGTCTCCGGCTACGGGCTGACCGAGTGCCCGTACCTGACGTGGGGCACGCCCGAGGACAGCGACCGCGCCCACGCGACGGCGGAGGGCAGGCCCGGGCCCGGCGGGGAGATCCGCGTCCTCCGCTCCGACGGCAGCGCCGCGGGCACCGGCGAGGAGGGCGAGCTCCGCGTCCGCGCACCGCAGCTCATGCTCGGCTACGTCGACTCCGCGCTGGACGCCGACGCCTTCGACGACCAGGGGTTCTTCCGCACCGGTGACCTCGGCTTCGTCGACGGCGAGGGCGTGCTCACGGTCACGGGCCGGATCAAGGACATCATCATCCGCAAGATGGAGAACATCTCCGCCCGCGAGGTGGAGGAGCACCTGATCACCCATCCGGCCGTCGCCGATGTCGCCGTGATCGGCCTGCCGGACCCGGAGACCGGCGAGCGGGCCTGCGCCGTCGTCGTCCCGGTCGATCCGGACGCTCCGCCCACCCTGGCCGCCCTGACCGGCCACCTGGCCGCCCGCGGCCTGTCCACCCGCAAGTTCCCCGAGCAGCTCGAAGTGCTCGGCGACCTGCCCCGCAACGCGATGGGCAAGGTCGTGAAGCGGGAACTGACCAGCCGCTACGGAGGCGCCCGGTGACCATGCCCGAACTGACGACGCTGGTCCTCGACGTCGAGGACCACGTCGCGACCATCACGCTCGACCGGCCGGACAAGCTCAACTCCTTCAACCGGACGATGACCGTGGAGATGGGCCAGGTGTGGGCGCGCGTCCGCGACGACGACGACATCCACGTCGCCGTCGTCCGCGCGGCCGGTGACCGGGCCTTCTGCACCGGCCTGGACATGGACGAGGGCCCGTGGTGGAACGACCTGAACGTCTGGAACCAGGACGATCCCGGCGAGCTCCTCGGCCCCAAGCACCACCGCGTCTGGAAGCCGGTGATCGCCGCGGCGCACGGGATGACCGCCGGTGGCGGGATGTACTTCCTCAACGAGGCCGACATCATCATCTGCTCCGAGGACGCCACGTTCTTCGACCCGCACGCCAACGGCGGCATGGTGTCCGCGCTGGAGCCGATCGGCCTGATGCGCCGCGGGGTCCCGCTCGGGGACGTCCTCCGCTGGGCGCTGATGGGCAACGAGGAGCGGCTGACCGCCGCGACCGCGCTGCGGCTCGGGCTGGTCACCGAGGTGGTCGCGCGCGAGGACCTGTGGCCGACGGCGCACATGCTCGCCACCGGGATCGCCGCGCGCCGGCCGCAGTCCATCCAGGGCACCGTGCGGGCGATCTGGGAGGCGCTGGACCAGCCGCCGTCGATCGCGCTCCGGCACGGCATGTCCTACCCCCAGATCGGCAACGTGGGCCGGGAGAAGGGCATCCACAAGGCCCCCCGCCGGGAGAAGCGGCTGCGGTGACCGGTCCGCTCGCGGGCCTCACCGTCGTCAGCCTGGAGCAGGCGGTGGCGGCGCCCTTCGCGACGCGCCAGCTCGCCGACCTCGGCGCGCGGGTCGTCAAGGTGGAGCGGCCGGGCGCCGGCGACTTCGCCCGGGGATACGACGAGGCCGTGCACGGCCAGTCCAGCTACTTCGTGTGGCTCAACCGGTCCAAGGAGTCGGTGACGCTGGACCTGAAGTCCCCCGCCGGCCGGGCGGTGCTCGAGGAGCTGCTGGGCGGCGCCGACGTGTTCGTGCAGAACCTGGCCCCGGGGGCGACCGCGCGCCTGGGCCTGTCGGCAGCGGAGCTGCAGGCCCGGCACCCGCGGCTGGTCGTGTGCGACGTCTCCGGCTACGGCGCCGACGGCCCGTGGGCTGAGCGCAAGGCCTACGACCTGCTGGTCCAGGCCGAGTCGGGCCTGATGTCGCTCACCGGGCCACCCGGCGAGGCGGTGAAGGTCGGCATCTCCGTCGCCGACATCGCCGCCGGCATGTACGCCTACTCCGGGATCCTGACCGCGCTGCTGCAGCGCGCGGGCGGCGGCCCGGCCCCGGCCGTGCAGGTGTCGCTGTTCGAGGCGCTGGCCGAGTGGATGGGCTCCCCCGCGTACTACACCGAGTACGGCGGCCGCTCCCCCGCCCGCGTCGGGGCGGAGCACGCGACGATCGCGCCGTACGGCCCGTACCGGACCGCCTCGGGCGACGACGTCGTCGTGGCGGTGCAGAACGACCGCGAGTGGCTCCGCTTCTGCAGCGTCGTGCTGGCGGACCCGGACCTCGCCGTCGACCCACGGTTCGCCCGGAACTCCGCCCGGGTCGCCCACCGCTGCGAGCTGAACGCGATCGTCGGGGAGCGGCTCGCCCGCCTGGACACCCCCGCCGTCGTCGCGTCGCTGGACGACGCGGGCGTCGCGCACGCCGGACTCCGGTCGGTGCGGGAGTTCCTCGACCACCCGGTGCTCGCCGGCCGGGACCGGTGGCGCACCGTGCAGACCCCGGGCGGCCCCGTACGGGCCCTGCGGCCGCCGGCCGACGTCGCGGGGGCGGTCCCGCGGATGGACCCCGTGCCCGCCGTCGGCGAGCACACCGACGCGGTGCTGCGCTCGCTCGGGCGCACCGATGACGACATCGCCCGGCTGCGCGCCGACGGCGTGATCTGAGGAGGAACCCATGGAACTCAGCGCCGAGGAACGGGACGTCATCGCGACAGTCCGGGAGTTCGTCGACCGTGAGGTCCGGCCGGTCGCGCGCGACCTGGAGCGCGCGAACGAGTACCCCGAGAAGCTCATCGAGCAGATGAAGCAGCTCGGTATCTTCGGGCTGGTGATCCCCGAGCCGTGGGGCGAGGCGTCGGTGTCGATGCCGTGCTACGCGCTGGTCACCGCCGAGCTCGCCCGCGGCTGGATGTCGCTGGCCGGCGCGATGGGGGGGCACACGGTCGTCGCCAAGCTCCTCTTGGCCTACGGCACCGACGAGCAGAAGGACCGGTACCTGCCGCGGATGGCCACCGGCGAGGTCCGGGCCACCATGGCGCTGACCGAGCCCGGCGGCGGCTCGGACCTGCAGGCGATGACCACGGTCGCCCGCCGCGACGGCGACGGGTACGTCGTCAACGGGGCCAAGACCTGGATCACCAACTCGCGCCGGTCGCAGCTGATCGCCCTGCTGTGCAAGACCGACCCCGCCGCCACCCCCAAGCACGCCGGCATCTCGATCCTGCTGGTGGAGCACGGCCCGGGGCTCACCGTCTCCCGCGACCTGCCCAAGCTCGGCTACAAGGGCGTGGAGAGCTGTGAGCTCTCCTTCGACGGCTACCGCGCCCCGGCGTCCGCGCTCCTCGGCGGGGTGGAGGGCCTCGGCTTCGGGCAGATGATGAAGGGGCTGGAGACCGGCCGCATCCAGGTCGCCTCCCGCGCCCTCGGCGTCGGCCGGGCCGCGTTCGACGACGCGCTGCGCTACGCCCAGGAACGGGAGAGCTTCGGCAAGCCGATCTGGCAGCACCAGTCGATCGGCAACTACCTCGCCGACATGGCCACCAAGATCACCGCTGCGAAGCAGCTGATCCTGCACGCGGCCGAGGTGTACGACTCCGGCCGCCGGGCGGACATGGAGGCCGGCATGGCCAAGCTGTTCGCCAGCGAGATGGCCATGCAGGTGGCGCTCGACGCCGTCCGGATCCACGGCGGCTACGGCTACTCCACCGAGTTCGACGTCGAGCGCTACTTCCGCGACGCCCCCCTGATGATCGTGGGCGAGGGCACCAACGAGATCCAGCGCAACGTCATCGCCGCTCAGCTCGTCAAGCGCGGCGGGCTCGACCAGTGACCGAGGAGGCATCATGACCACGACCGCCCAGCGCACCGGCGCCGAGCTGGCCGAGTACTCGCTGCACATCGGCGGGAAGGCGGTCCCGGCCGCCTCCGGGCGCACCTATGAATCCCTCGACCCCTTCACCGGGGCGCCGTGGGCGCGGGTGGCCGACGGTTCGGCCGAGGACGTCGACGCGGCGGTGGCGGCAGCTCGCGCCGCTCTCAGCGGGCCGTGGGGCGGCATGACCGCGCCGCAGCGCGGCGAGCTGCTGCGCCGGCTGGCCGCCCTCATCTCGCGGGACGCCGACGCCCTGGCCGAGATCGAGGTGCGCGACGGCGGAAAGCTGCTCCGGGAGATGTCCGGGCAGATGCGCGGCCTGGCCTCCTGGTACACGTACTACGCCGGGCTGAGCGACAAGCTGGCCGGCGAGGTCATCCCGACCGGGAAGCCGAACTTCCTCGTCTACACCCGGCACGAGCCCGTCGGCGTCGTCGCGGCCATCACCCCGTGGAACTCGCCGCTGCTCCTGCTCACCTGGAAGCTGGCACCGGCCCTGGCCGCCGGCTGCACCGTCGTGGTGAAGCCCAGCGACTACACCCCCGCCTCGACCGTCGCTCTGGCCGAGCTCGTCGTCGAGGCCGGGTTCCCACCCGGCGTCGTCAACGTCGTGACCGGCTGGGGCCCCGAGACGGGCAAGGCGCTCGCGGCGCACCCGGGCGTCGACAAGATCGCCTTCACCGGCTCGACGGAGACCGGGAAGGCCGTGGCGCACGCCGCGGCCGAGAACCTGTCCCGGGTGACCCTCGAGCTGGGCGGCAAGTCCGCCCAGCTGGTGTTCGACGACGCCGGCCTCGACGCCGCGGCCAGCGGGGTCATCTCCGGGATCTTCGCCGCGACCGGCCAGACCTGCCTCGCCGGCTCCCGGCTGCTGGTCCACGCCTCCGTCGCCGACGAGCTCGTCGAGAGGATCGTCGACCGGACGCAGCGGATCGTCATCGGCGACCCGCGCGCGCCGGAGACCGAGATGGGCCCCCTTGCCAACGACCGGCAGTACGCGAAGGTGCTCGAGCACCTCGTGGCGGCCAAGGAGCAGGGCGCGGTCGTCGCGTGCGGCGGGGAGGCGGTGGCCGAGCTCGGCGGGTACTTCGTCCAGCCGACCGTGCTCCGGGACCTCCCCCGCGACGCCCGCGCCGTGTCCGAGGAGATCTTCGGTCCGGTCCTGACGGTGAACACGTTCACCGACGAGGACGACGCCGTGGCGCAGGCCAACGACACCCCGTTCGGCCTGGCCGGCTCGGTGTGGACGCGCGACGTCCAGCGGGCCCACCGCGTGGCGGCGCGGCTGCGCACCGGCACCGTCTGGGTCAACTCCTACCGGGTGGTCGCCCCCGAGGTGCCCTTCGGAGGCGTGGGCCTGTCGGGGATCGGCCGGGAGAACGGCGCGGACGCCGTCCTGGACTACACCGAGACCAAGGCCGTGTGGGTCGAGCTCACCGGCGCCAGCCGGGACCCGTTCACGCTCGGCTGATGCCCGGCACAGTCGAGGTGCCCGCGACCGGAGGCCCGCTCGCCGGGGTCCGGGTCGTCGAGATGGCCGGGATGGGACCGGCACCGCACGCCGCCATGCTGCTCGGCGACCTGGGAGCCGACGTGGTGCGGGTCCAGCGGCCGGCCGCGGCCGGGCAGTCCCACGGCGGTCGGCTGCCGGCGCGGAACAGGACGCCGGTCGAGGTGGACGCGAAGGACGAGGCCGGCCGGGCCGCCGTCCTCGCACTGGTGGCCCGCGCCGACGTCCTGGTCGAGGGGTTCCGGCCGGGTGTCATGGAGCGGCTGGGGCTGGGCCCGGACCGGTGCGCGGCCGTCAACCCGCGGCTGGTCTACGCCCGGATGACCGGGTGGGGCCAGGACGGGCCGCTGGCCCGGACGGCCGGCCACGACATCAACTACGTCGGGGTGACCGGCGTCCTGGCGGCCATCGGCCGCGCCGGCGCACCGCCGACCGTTCCGCTCAACCTCGTCGGGGACTTCGGCGGCGGATCGCTCTACCTGGCCCTCGGCGTGCTCGCCGCGCTGCTGGAGCGGGAGCGGTCGGGCGCCGGCCAGGTGATCGACGCGGCGATCGTCGACGGCACCAGCAGCCTCGCGTCGGCCATCTGGGGCCTGCGGGCGGCCGGCGCCTGGAACGACGAGCGGGGCACGAACCGGCTGGACTCCGGCGCTCCGTTCTACGACGTCTACCCGACCTCCGACGGCGGCCACATGGCCGTGGGCGCCCTGGAGCCGTACTTCTACGCCGCTCTCCTCGAGGGGCTCGGACTCGACCCGGCCACCCTCCCCGCCCAGGGTGACCGGGCCGGCTGGCCGCGGCTGCGCGCCGCCTTCACCGCCGCATTCGCCTCCCGGACCCGGGCGGCCTGGACCGAGGTCTTCGCCGGCACCGACGCGTGCGTCACCCCCGTCCTGTCCTTCGCCGAGGCGGCCGAGGACTCCCACCTGGCATCCCGCAGGACCATCGTCGACGTCGCCGGCGTGCCGCAGCCGGCCCCGGCGCCGCGCTTCTCCCGCACACCACCACCGACCCCGACCCCCGCGTCCCCGCCGGCCGACCTCGCCGCGGTGCTCGACGCCTGGTCCGACCGAGGAGACCTCCGTGGCGATCGCGCCCCCGACCCCAGCCGCTGACGAGTCGGACCTCCCGACCGGCGCCTGGGAGCTCCCCGAGGAGCTCGTCCTCCTCCGCGACACGGTGCGCCGGTTCGTGGACACCGAGGTGCGCCCGATCGAGGAGCGACTCCCCCACGACAGCGCCGGCATGCCCGCCGACGACCTCGCCCGGCTGCAGGAGCGGGCGCGGGAGCTCGGCCTCTGGGCGCTCGCGACGCCGCAGGAGTTCGGCGGCGCCGGGCTGTCTGTGCTCGGCCAGGTCGTCGTCGCCGAGGCCGCCGCCGCGTGCCGGATGGGCGCGTACTTCCCCGCCGGCGGGGCGTTCGGCGGCAATCCGCCCAGCGTGCTGTTCCGCGCCACCGCGGAGCAGTGGGAACGGTTTGGCCGGCCGATCGTCGAGGGCCGGGCCGGCAAGGCCTACACCGCGATCACCGAGGCCTCCGGGGGCTCCGATCCCGCCCGGGCGATCCGGTGCCGCGCCGAGCGCGACGGCGACGACTACGTGCTCAACGGCACCAAGATGTGGATCTCGCACGCGGGGACGGCCGACTGGGGCGTCGTCTACGCCCGGACGGGAGCCGCCGACGCGCGCGGCGGGATCAGCTGCTTCGTGGTCGAGCGGGACACGCCCGGGCTCACGATGCGGCCGATCGGCGTCATGAACAGCTTCTCCCCCTACGAGCTGCACTTCACCGACGCCCGCGTGCCGGCAGCCAACCGGATCGGCGCGGAGGGAGAGGGGTTCGCGCTTGCCAGCGGGTTCCTGGTGCACGGCCGCATCGTCTACGCCGCCGGGCCGATCGGGATCGCCCAGGCCGCCCTGCGGATGGCGGTCGACTGGGCCAAGGAGCGACGCGTGTTCGGCGGACCGCTCGCGGACAAGCAGGCGATCCAGTTCACGCTCGCCGACTGCGAGATCGAACTGCGTGCCGCCCGGCTCCTGGTGTACCAGGCGGCCTGGAACGCCGACCTCGGCCGGGACGTCCGGGTCGACGCGTCGGTGAGCAAGGTGTTCGGGACCGAGACGGCCTTCCGGGTGGTCGACCGGGTCATGCAGGTGTTCGGCGCCATGGGGCTGTCGCAGGAGATGCCCGTCGAGCGGTGGTTCCGCGACCTGCGCGTCAAGCTGCTGGGAGAGGGCGCGTCGGAGGTGCAGCGGATGATCGTCGCGCGGGACCTGCTGCGCTGACCGCCACCGCCGAGGGCCGGGTCAGCCGGGCAGCAGGAAGTCCGCGGTCCCGGAGACCGCGGCGCCCTTGTCGCCCACGCCCGCCTCGAGCTCGACGGTGACCAGGCGGCCCTCGGGGGTCGGCTCAACCGCCGTCACCCGGCCCGTGCAGGTGAGCACGTCCCCGGGATAGACCTGGGTGCGGAACCGGACGCCGAAGCGGCGGACCTCCTCCGCGCCCAGCCACTCGACCGCGTAGCCGGCGAGCAGCGCGGCGACGTGCATCCCCTGGGAGAACACCGACGGGTAGCCGGCCGAGCGCGCCATCGCGTCGTCGTAGTGCATCGGGTTCAGGTCGCCCGAGGCCCCCGAGTAGCGCACGAAGTCCCGGGTGGTGAGGGGGCCGTAGTCCCGGGGCGGCGCGGTGGTCCCCACCGCGAGGTCGCCCTGCGCCGTCCCGGTCACGCGTCCTCCTTCGCGGCCTTCGCCGTCTCGATGTAGGTGGCCCGCGCCTCGGCGACCAGCTCTCCGGACTCGTCGCGGAACTCGGTCACGATGACGACGAAGCGCATGACACCTCCGCGCTTGCCCGGCTTTTCGTATCGGTCCTCCACACGGTCGCGGGCACGCAGGACCTGTCCGGCGCGCGGCGCCGGGCCCAGGAACCGGTACTCCTGCTCGCCGTGCAGCAGCCGGCGCCGGTCGAACCCGTGACCGATCCGGGCGCCCTCCGGCGCCCACAGCCCCGCGGACGCGAGGAACGTCGGGGGGACGACCGCGTCGGCCCCCTGGTACGCGGGCAGGTCGCACTGCATCGCCGCGGCGAACTCGCGGATCTTGCCGCGTTCGACCACGACGTCCCACTCGGGGCCGAACGTGCCCACCGGTGTGCTCACGCCACTCCCCCTTCTGTCGCGGAGGCCGGGGTCGCCCCTCCACGGGCGGCTGTTCCGCCGCCTGGTCCCAGGACTCGGCGCGATCGTCGCGCCGAGAACTTCTGACATCATGTACACGCCGTGGGGCGGGCGCAACACCGCTCGCGGGCGCGGGGCGCAGCCGGCGGCGCGCGTCTCAGCGGGGTGGAGCGATGATCCGGTCGAGCGTGGCGACGACCCGGTCCAGGTCGGCGAGGGGGCACGCCGCGGCCACGTAGCGGTCCGGGCGCAGCACCAGCACCTCGTCCTGCGGCCGGTCCAGCCGGATGTCGCGGAACGCGCCCGTCACGTCGAACAGCGTGCCCGGCCCGGTGTCGGCGGGGGCGCTCGTCGACGCTCGCCGGCCCGGCCGCGGAGGCGCGACCGCCCACACGGTCGCGCCCAGCCGGTCCAGGACCTTCCGGCTCTCCGGGGACAGGTGGGCCTCCGGGTCGCCGGCGAGGCCCAGGACGGCGATCGTCGGGCCCAGCACGTCGTCCAGCCGGCGCCGGGTGCCGCCCGCGTCCTCGACGACGGGCTGGCCGAAGAGCCGGCCGACCGGCGAGCCCCTGTCGCCGGCCGCGTCGACCACGACGCCGCGTTCGTAGCGCGGTGCGGGCTTGTACTTCATCTGCAGGATGTACTCGCGGGCCCCGGGGATCACCTGGACCGCCCGGAAGACCGTGTCCCGCACGACCTCGGTGGCCCGGTTGCGGGGCTGGTACATGCTGCCGACGCGCGTCGCGAAGGACACCATCGCCCAGGCGTGATCCCGGCGCTCCTCGTCGTAGGTGTCGAGCAGCTGCGGCGCCGCGCGCCCGCCGGTCACGGCAGCCAGCTTCCATGCGAGGTTCGTGGCGTCACGGAGGCCGGAGTTCATGCCCTGCCCGAAGAACGGCGGCTGCAGGTGCGCCGCGTCGCCGGCCAGGAAGACCCGGCCGGAGGAGAACGTCGAGGCGATCCGGGAGTGGTGCCAGTACACCCGCCGCCCGTAGATGGTCGGCATCGGCAGGCCCGGGTAGTAGGGGCGCAGCAGGCCGAGGATGCGCTCGTCCCGCACGATGTCCTGCTCGTCCTCGCCGGGGAGCAGCTTGAACTCGAAGCGCCGGTAGCCGTAGGGCAGCGGGATGGTCATGGTGGGGCGCTCGGGGTGGCAGTAGACGGCCGAGTACAGCGACTCGAGTGCATCTCCCTCGACGTCGACGACCAGCCAGCGGCTCGGCGCAGTGGAGCCCACCAGGTCGATGCCCACGCTCTCCCGGACGAAGCTGCGGCCACCGTCGGCACCGACGACGTAGCCGGCCCGCACGGTCAGCGGGCCGTCGGGGCCCGTCGCCGTCAGCACGACCTCGTCCTCGGTCCGGGTCAGGCCGGTCACCTCGGTACCGGGAAGCAGACGCACGTCGGGGAACCGGTCGAGGCCGACCCGCAGCGACCTCTCCAGCAACGGCTGGAAGAAGAGGTTGCGGCGGGGCCACCCGTAGGGCTGGGCGCTCGGCCGGATGTGGGCGAGGACCCGCCCGCTCGAGCTGTGATAGCGGATGGGGGCGTTCTGGATAAGGTCCGGCAGCACCTGATCGACCAGGCCGGCGGTCTGCAGCGTGCGCAGCGACTCGTCGTCGATCGCGACCGCCCGGGGATAGGGGGTCACCCCCGGCTCGCGGTCGAGCACGACGGTCGACACCCCGGCGACCCCGAGCAGGTTGGCCAGCGTCGACCCGCAGGGGCCGGCTCCGACGATCGCGACGTCGGCCTCGATCTGCACGCCGCTCCCCCGGTCGCTCACGCCGGGACCCCGGCTCCGGCCCGCCCGAGCACGAAGCCGCGGTAGCCGTCGTCGGCGACCGAGTCACAGATCTTGCGGTAGCGGCCCACGCCACCGGCGTAGGGCAGGAAGACGCGGGGTTTGCCGGGCACGTTCGACCCCACGTACCAGGAGTTCGCGTGCTTGTAGAGCGTCCCGTCCGCGGCCTCGTCGACGTGTGCCGTCCACTCCTCCTCGGAGGCGACCGTGGGCTCGACGACGTCGTGCCCCTGCTCGGCCATGGTCGTCAGCAGGCGGCCGACCCAGTCGACGTGCTGCTCGATGGCCAGGAACATGTTGCACAGCACGGCGGGGCTGCCCGGCCCGGTCAGGGTGAACAGGTTGGGGAAGCCGGCCGTCATGACGCCGAGGTAGGTCCTGGCGCCCTCGGCCCACTTCTGCGCCAGGGTCCGCCCGCCGCGACCGCGGATGTCGATGCGGGTGAACGAGCCGGTCATCGCGTCGAACCCGGTGGCCAGCACCAGGACGTCGAGATCGTGATGCTCGTCGCCGGTCCGCAGGCCGGTCTCCGTGATCTCCGCGATCGGCCGCTCGCGCACGCTCACCAGCCGCACGTGGTCCAGGTTGTAGGTGGCGAAGTAGTCCGTGTCCACGCAGATCCGCTTGCTGCCGATCGGGTGGTCGGTCGGCGTCAGGAGGTCGGCCACCGCGGGGTCCCGGACGATCGAGCGGATCTTCCCGCGCACGAACTCTGCGGCCAGCGCGTTGGCGTCGAGGTCGCGCATGACGTCGTCGTAGGAGCCGAGGAAGGGGAAGCCGCCGAGGCGCCAGCGCTCCTCGAACTGCGCGTGGCGCTCCTCCGCGGAGACCGCCAGCGCCGACTGCCGGTGGATCGGCGTCGTCGACCCGGTGAACGACCGGCGGGCCTTCTCCCGCAGCGCCGCGTAGTTCTGCTTGGTCTCGCGGATCTGCTCCTCGGTGAGCGCGTCGTTCTCGGCCGAGATGCTGTAGTTCGCCGTCCGCTGGAAGACGGTCAGCCGCGCCGCCAGCGCCGCCAGCTGGGGCACCGCCTGGATGCCCGAGGAGCCGGTACCGATGACGCCGACCCGCTTGCCGGTGACGTCGACACCGCCGACCGGCCAGCGGGCGGTGTGGTGCACCTCGCCGCGGAAGCGCTCGAGCCCGGGGAACTCGGGCACGCGCGTGGCGGAGAGCACGCCGGTGGCCAGGACCAGGAACCGGGTGGTCACCTGTTCCCCGCCGTCGGTGGCCACCGTCCAGACGTCGCGGCGCTCGTCGTACAGGGCGCCGGTCACGTTCGTCCCGAACGTGATGTCGCGCCGGAGGTCGAAGCGGTCGGCGACGTGCTCGGCGTAGGCGAGCATCTCCGGCTGGGTGGGGTACCGCCGCGACCAGGTCCACTCCTGCTGGAGGTCCTCGTCGAAGGAGTACGAGTACTCCATGCTCTCGATGTCGCAGCGCGCCCCGGGGTAGCGGTTCCAGAACCAGGTGCCGCCCACCCCGTCCCCGCGCTCGAACGCCCGGACGCGGAATCCGCGCCGGCGCAGGTCGTGGACGGCGTACAGGCCGGCGAACCCCGCTCCGACGACGACGACGTCCACCTCGACTCCGTCGGCCACGTCCGGGATCCTAGTAGACGTAGTGTCAGATCGTCACCCCGGTGCGCGTGGGATCCGGGCACGTCTGGCCGACGGCCGATCGCGCAGGGCTCACAGGTCCAGGACCAGACGTGAGCAGGCCGCACGCGAGACGCAGATGAACATCGTCGCGTCAGCCGCCCGCTCCTCCTCGTCCAGGAGGCTGTCCCGGTGGTCGACGTCGCCCTCGATCACGTCGGTCTCACACGTTCCGCAGGTGCCCTCCCGGCAGGAGGACAGGACCTCGACCCCGGCCTCCTCGACCACCTCGAGGATCGACCGGTCGGGCGGAACGGTCAGGGTCAGGCCGCTGGCGGCGAGCTCGACCTCGAACGCCGCGGACAGCAGGGGCGCCCCCTGCTCCTTCGGTGCGAACCGCTCCACGTGCAGCGTTCCCGCCGGCCGGCCCGCGCACACGACCTCCACCGCCCGCAGCAGCGGCTCCGGGCCGCAGCAGTAGACCGCCGTCCCTTCGCCCGCCGCGCCGAGGACGTCCTCGAGCGGCATCAACCCGAACTCGTCCTCGGGGTACAACCGTACGCGGGCGCCGAACGCGGCCAGTTCCTCCCGGAAGGCCATCGTCGCGGCGGTCCGCCCGCCATAGTGCAGCTCCCACTGCACGCCGGTGGCCGCAGCGATGCCGACCATGGGCAGGATCGGCGTGATGCCGATCCCCCCGGCGACGAAGACGTAACGCTGCGCGGGTTCCAGGGCGAAGTGGTTACGAGGGCCGCGGACGTCGACGACGTCTCCGGCGTGCAGGCGCTCGTGCACCCGCGCCGAGCCCCCCCGACCGGCGGGCTCGCGCAGGACCGCGATCCGCCAGACCTCGCGGGCGGCGGGGTCCCCGCACAGCGAGTACTGCCGCACCACGCCGGGAGCCACGGTCAGGTCGACGTGGGCACCGGGGGCCCACTCGGGGAGGAGAGCGCCGTCCGAGCGGTGCAACTCCAGCGCGACGACACCGTCGGCGACCTCCTCCCGGCGCGAGATCGTCAGACGCAGGTCCACCTCGTCGTGCGTGCTGTGCACAGCTGCCCCTTCTTCGTCGAACGCCCGTTGACCGACGTGAGACCGTCGGCAGCATGGATGCAATCATCTACCTGTTCCTGTCGGCGAGGCCGGCCGGGAGAGGCGCGCACTCGTGACCGGTCACAGCGCGGCGTCCTGGCTCTTCGTCCCCGGCAGCCGACCCGAGCGCTTCGCCCGGGCCGCCGCCGCAGGCGCCCACGAGGTCATCGTCGACCTGGAGGACGCCGTCGCTCCGGCCGCCAAGGAGGCCGCCCGCACCGCGGCGGCGCGCTGGCTGACCGATGGTGGTCGAGCCTGGGTGCGGGTCAACGCCGTGGACACGCCGTGGCACGGGGACGACCTGGCGGCACTCGCCCGCCGGCCGGGGCTCCGCGGCCTCGTGGTGCCGAAGGCCGAGGACCCCGACGTGCTGCGCCGGATCGCGGAGTCGCTCCCCGACGGGAGCGGGGTCCTCGCCCTGGTGGAGTCGGCCGCGGGGGTCCTCCGCGCGCCGGCCGTCGCGGGATGTCCCGGCGTCAGCGGTCTCGCGTTCGGCTCGATCGACTACGCCCTCGACATCGACGCGGCCGAGACCGACGATGCCCTCCGGTACGCCCGCAGCACCCTGGTCGTCGCCGCCCGCGCGGCCGGACTGCCACCCCCGGTCGACGGCGTCACGGTCGACACCCGCGACACGGGCGCCGTCCGATCGGCCGCCGCCCGCGCCAGGGAGCTCGGGTTCGGGGGCAAGCTCTGCATCCACCCGCTCCAGGTGCCCACCGTCAACACGGTCTTCGCACCCGCGCCCGCCGACGTCGCCTGGGCGCGCCGGGTGCTCGCCGCGGCGGCCGACGCGGACGCGGACGCGGGGGTGCTGAGCGTGGACGGCCGCATGGTCGATCGCCCCGTCGTCGAACGTGCCCGCCGCCTCGTCGACCGCGCCGGCGGCTGACGAGGGGCCGGACGCCGAGCCGCAGCCGGAGTGACAGGACTGTCAGGTGACGAAGACGTCAGATAGTGTGACCGACCACACGCCCGCCCCAGGGCCCAGCCCCGATGCCTGGAGGAGCCTGCATGGACCCCGCACCCGACCGCTGGGCCGAGACGGTCGACGTGGTCGTGGTGGGCACCGGCGCTGCCGGTCTCACCGCGGCGATCCGGGCCGCCGACGCCGGCGCCCGCGTGCTGGTCCTGGAAAAGACCGCACTCGTCGGGGGCAGCACCTCGGTCTCCGCCGGGCTGGTGTGGGTGCCGCTGAACCACCACCTCCCGGAGGTGGGACTCACCGACTCCCGCGAAGAGGCGCTGGCCTACGTCCGGCGGCTGTCGGGGCGCGTCGCCGATCCCGACCTCCTCGAGATGTGCGTCGACCGGGGCGCCGAGATGCTGGCCTACCTGGAGCAGCGCTCGCCGCTGCGCATGACCGCCATGGCCCGGTTCGCCGACTACTACGCGGCCTACGACGTCCCCGGCAAGAAGGCCGGAGGGCGCTCGTGCGAGCCCCTGCCGTTCCCCGTCGGGTCCGCGCTGCCCGAGTGGGCCGACCGCATCCAGACCAAGGTCGCCGTCCGCGGGCAGGTCGCCCGCAACATGCTCGCCGAGGACCTCGGCGAGCGCCCCCGGGCCGCCGACGAGCTCGCCCGCCGGGAGCGCGAGGACGTCCGGACGAAGGGCAGCGCGCTGGTCGCGGCCCTGCTGCGTGGCGTCCTCGACCGCGGCATCGAGGTGCGCCTGGAGACCCGGGCCGAGCAGCTGCTCGGCCGAGACGGCGCGGTCGAGGGGGTCCGGTGCGCGACCGCCGGCGGGACGGTCGACGTCCGGGCGCGACGCGGCGTGGTGCTGGCCAGCGGCGGGTTCGAGTGGAACCGGGATCTGGTCTCGGCGTTCATCGGCTACGAGCTCTTCCCGATCAGCCCCGAGCACAACACCGGCGACGGGCACATCATGGGGATGGAGGCCGGAGCGCTGCTCGGGAGCATGCACTCGTACTGGGGCAGCGGCGCCATGGTGGACCCGAGCGACCTGCGGGCCGGCCGGCCCCTGCCCACGTTCGACGAGGCCCGGGCAGCCGGCGGGACGCTGATCGTCAACGCCCACGGCGAGCGGTTCGTCAACGAGGCCGCGCCGTACCACGACTTCGCGAAGGCCTTCGGCGAGTTCGATCCCTCGACCGCCGCCTTCCGCAACGAGACCGCGTGGATGGTCTTCGACCACGAGCTGCGCTCCCGCAAGCAGATCCTGTCGCTGCGACCCGACGGGCCGGTGCCGGACTGGGTGGCCACCGGCGACTCGCTCGGCGAGCTCGCCGAGCGCCTGGACATCGACCCCGCGCGGCTCGAGCAGACCGTCGCCGAGTTCAACGGACACGCGGCGGAGGGCAACGACCCCGCGTTCGACCGTCCCCGCGGCATGGCCGGCTCGAAGATCCGCCCCCTCGGGGACGGCCCCTTCTACGCGATCCCCATCCATCCCGGCACGCTGGGCACCAACGGCGGGTTGCGGACCGACGCCCTCGGCCGGGTGCGCCGGGCCCGGGGCGGCGTGCTCGACGGGCTCTACGCCGCCGGCAACGTGGCGGCCAGCCCGCTCGGCTGGGGCTATCCCGGCGGTGGCGCGACCCTGTGGGCCGGCATGACCCTGGCGTACGTCGCCGGGGACGCGGTCGCCCGCCACCGCGACCGCGCGGCCGACAGCCCCGCCACCCCGGCCGGCGCCCCGGCGCCGTGATCGACGCGCGGTCATCCGGGCGGATCCTGGCCCGGCTGGTGGCGTCGGTGCCGTCACCGGTCCCGCCGGAGCACGTGCGGGGCGTCGTCGCCCGCTACTACGCCAGCTTCACCGACGGCGACCTCGCCGGACGGGAGGCGCTGTTCGCCCCGAGCCTGCGGTTCGAGGACCCGGCCGGTCGCGTCGTGGCCACCGATTCCGCCTCGCTGCACACCTTCTTCACCGAGGTGCTGCCCGCCTCCTGGTCGCTCGGCTTCCGGCTCGAGCGCGTCACCGTGGTCGCCGGCGAGGCCGTGGCGACCACGACGATGCGGCTCGCGGTGCCCGACCGGGTGCCGGTCGAGGTGGTGGTCAATGCGCACTTCGTGCTGGACGGCACGGGGCTGATCACGTCGGTGCGGGTCTTCTTCGACGAGGAGGCCATGCGCGACGCGCCGTAGGACGGACCGATCGGACGACGCCGGCTCGCACCGGCTCACGGGAAGGGAGAAGGACCGGATGACAGCCTTCAGCAGGGACGAGGTCGAGCAGGCGTTCCGCCACTACTACATGACCGGGCCGGTCCAGGAGGACTGGAAGGCCTGGTCGGAGCTGTTCACCGACGACGCCGTCTACTGGGACCACTACTGGGGCAGGTTCCACGGACCGCGCGAGATCGAGATGTTCCTCGACGGGACGATGTCGCAGGCACCGGCCGTCTACACGCCGATGATGTGGTATGTCATCGAGGGGTCGCGGGTGGTCTGGAAGGGCGTGAACCGCGCCGACAACCCGCGGCCCGGCGGCGAACCGTTCGGCTTCGAGTCCCTGCAGATCCTCACCTACGCCGGCGACGGCAAGTGGTCGCGCGAGGAGGACTGGTGGATCGCCTACGAGTCCCTGCGCTTCGCCCGGGACTACGCCGCCGCCGTCGAGGAGTTCGACCCGGGCCACCCGCAGAAGCTGACCCGCCAGGACTGGGGCGACTGGGTGGACTGGGCCCGGCCCCCCGCGGGCCACTCGGCGAGGCCGTCGTGGCTGGACCGCACCGACGTCGTGCCGCTGAAGACCGTCCGCGACGCCCATTTCGGCGAGCGCAACCCGAAGTAGCCCGGCGGCCGAGTGGGGGCCGGGACGAGGAGGCCGGAGGGCCTCGTCGTCCCGGCCCGCTACCAGGTGGGCATCGCCGCGACAGGTGCAGCGGTGGGCGCAGCGTCGCCCCCCGGCGTGGCGGACGACGGCACCCCCGCCAGCACGCCCAGCCGGTCGACCATTTCCTCGACGGCGCCCTGGCGCAGGACGTAGTAGGTGTTGCGGCCCCGCTTGCGCACGTCGATGAGGCCCGCCTGGGCCAGTGCCTTCATGTGGTACGAGATGGTCGGCTTGGACACCGCGAGGGTCGCCTCGAGCTGGCTCCAGGCCAGTTCCTCGACGCCCGCGAACTGCCGCAGGATGTCCCAGCGGATGGGGTCACTGAGCGCCTTGAAGACGGACGGCATCACGTTCGGCCCGGTCATCCGGTCTCCCTCCCGACCCGCCCGACGGCGGGCCGACTCCACGCAGCCGCCGGAGCAGGCGACCGCCCTTAGGGTATACCTGTCTAACTGATTCGGCTGTATGAGCCGATGACAGGGCTCAAACCCGAGGAGCGGCCATGCCCGTCGACCGACTGCTGCCCAGCCAGGAGGCCGAGGACCTCCTCGACCTCGTGCGGGACGTCGCCGACAAGGAGCTCGCGACCCGCGTCGAGGAGCACGAGCGGGCCGAGGCCTACCCGGACGGGCTGTTCGCCGTGCTGGGGGACGCCGGGTTGCTGGGTCTGCCCTACCCCGAGGAGCTCGGCGGCGGCGGGCAGCCCTACGAGGTGTACCTGCAGGTGCTGGAGGAGCTCGGCGCGCGGTGGGCCGCGGTGGCCGTCGCCGTCTCGGTGCACGGCCTGTCCTGTCACCCGGTCGCCACCTTCGGGACCGAGGAGCAGCAGCAGACCTGGCTGCCGCGCATGCTGTCCGGTGAGCTGATC
Organism: Trujillonella humicola; assembly: GCF_046233715.1. Classification (NCBI taxonomy): domain Bacteria; kingdom Bacillati; phylum Actinomycetota; class Actinomycetes; order Geodermatophilales; family Geodermatophilaceae; genus Trujillonella; species Trujillonella humicola. The sequence continues at coordinate 53,667 of NZ_JBJNRJ010000021.1, forward strand.
GGCGGGTACTCGCTGTCGGAGCCGCACGCGGGCTCCGACGCCGCCGCGCTGACCTGCCGGGCCGACCAGACCGACGGCGGCTACCGGATCACGGGGACCAAGGCGTGGATCACCCACGGTGGCCGGGCGGACTTCTACGCGCTGTTCGCTCGCACCTCCCCCGGCTCCGGCGGGATCAGCTGCTTCCTGGCTCCCGGCGCGACCGACGGCCTGTCGTTCGGCCGGCCCGAGCAGAAGATGGGCCTGCACGCCATCCCCACCACGATCGCGAACTGGGACGGCGCACTGCTCGACGCCGACCGGCTGATCGGAGCGGAGGGCCAGGGCCTGCCCATCGCGTTCTCCGCCCTGGACTCCGGTCGCCTCGGGATCGCCGCCGTCGCCACGGGGCTCGCGCAGTCGGCCCTCGACGCGGCCGTGGCCTACGCCAAGGAGCGCGCCGCCTTCGGCCGGAAGATCATCGACCACCAGGGGCTGGGCTTCCTGCTGGCGGACATGGCGGCCGCGGTCGACTCGGCCCGGGCGACCTACCTGGACGCCGCCCGCCGGCGCGACGCCGGCCGGCGGTACGGCAGGCAGGCCAGCGTCGCGAAGCTCATCGCGACGGATGCGGCCATGAAGGTCACGACCGATGCGGTGCAGGTCCTCGGCGGCGCCGGGTACACGCGCGACTTCCCCGTGGAGCGGTTCATGCGCGAGGCGAAGATCATGCAGATCTTCGAGGGCACCAACCAGATCCAGCGCCTGGTCATCAGCCGGGCCCTCGCCCGCTGACCGGGAGGTCCTCGTGTCCGACACAGCAGACCGGCCCCGGGTCCGGACGGCGCTCGACGACCGGGTCTGGCGGATCACGCTGGACCGCCCGGAGGCCGGGAACGCGGTCGACGCCCGGCTCGCCGCGGACCTCGCCGCAGCCCTCCGCGGGACGCCGGAGGCAGCGCGGGCGGTGCTCCTGGACGCCGCGGGCCCTCGGTTCTGCGTCGGGGGCGACGTCCGGCAGTTCGCGGGGGCACCCGACCTCGCGGCCTTCGTCGGCGACCTCGCCCGGGACTGGCACGCCACCGTCCGCGTGCTGCTCGACCTCCACCTCCCGGTGGTCGCCGCGGTCCACGGTGCGGTCGCGGGCGCCGGCGTGGGCCTGATGTCCGCGTGCGACATCGTGGTCTGCGCCCGGTCGACGCGGATCCGCCCGGCCTACCTGGGTCTGGGGTTCTCCCCCGACGGCGGCACCTCCTGGGCACTGACCCGCGCCCTCGGCCTGCCACGGGCGCTGGACCTCATGCTCACCGACGGATCGCTCACCGCGGACGAGGCCCACGCCGCCGGCCTCGTCGCCCGCGTCACCGACGACGACGCACTGCCGGCATCGGCGGGCGCGCTCGCGCGGCAGCTGGCCGAGGGACCGGTGCGGGCGATGGCCCGCACCCGGGCACTGGCCCGGCGGGCGCTGAGCAGCGACCTGACCGACCACCTGGACGCCGAGGCGCTGCTGATCGCCGCCTCCGCGGCCGACCCCGAGGGCATCGAGGGCGTCCGCGCGTTCGTCGACCGGCGCCCCCCGGACTTCCTGCACCGCTGAGCCGGGCGCCGGGGACCCCCGCCGACGTGCCATCCGTTTACGGATTGGCCGGATGGTGAACAGACCCGCGGAACAGTCGTCGGCGTGGGGAAGACCATGGCACTCCTGCAGGCAGTACGTCTGGCCCCCCTGGGGGGTCGCCCCTCCACGGTGACGTGCTTCGGGGGTGGCGGCGCCTTCGGCATCGCCTTCAACCTCGGCGTCGCCCGGGCGCTCCAGGACGGCGGGATGGCGCTGGAGGACGGCCCCATGCTGGGCACCTCCGCCGGCAGCTGGACGGCCGCCGCGCTGGCCACCGGGCTGGCCCTGGACGACCTGGTGCCGACGTGGGAGCTCTCCGGCGGCCCGGGGCCGCGCCGGGTCATCGACAGCACCGGCGCCCTCTGGGGCGACCGCCGGGACGCCCGCGTCATCGGCCTGGCGGTGCAGCTGCCGCTGGGCCGACGGCGGCTGCTGTCGGCAGCGGAGCACCCCATCGCCGACGTGGTCGCCGCGTCGTCGTCCCTGCCGGGGTTCGCCGCCGCGCACGTGATCGGCGGCCGGCGCTACGTCGACGGTGGGCTGGTCTCCCCCGCGTCCGCCGACCGCGCACCCGCCGCCGACGTCCTGGTCGTCACCGCTCCCATGGCCGGACCGCTCCTGGGAACCGTCGGCCGGCTGATCGACCAGCGGACCCGGTGGGAGACGGCGCACTGGTCGGTGCGCCATGGCCGGCCCGTCCTCTACATCCGCCCCGACGAGCGCTTCCGGCCGGACCTGAGGCGCCTGGGCGACGTCATGACCATGCGGGGGATCGACCGGGTCCACCGCGAGGCCTACGACCTCGGGTGCGAGAGCCTGGACGCCTTCCGCAGCCGGGGCCGCCGGCGGGCCGGCTGGGCGGCCTGGGCCAGCTGACCGGCCCGGCCGCCGGCATCGGTCCCCGCCGGCGTCAGCCCCCGGCGGCGGTGCGTGCCCCCGGGCGGGCGGCCGCGGCCACGGCGTCGATCCCCCGGAGCGCGTCGCGGATCCGTTCGGCGAACGCCGCGCGACGGGCGGCCAGGTCCGGCCCGGGCTCGAGCAGCCCCTGGTTGGTCGCCAGCTCCACCCCCGTGCGGAAGAGCATCGTGGAGACGGCGTCCGGGCTGTGCACCCGTCCCTGCAGGCGGTACTGCCGGCCCACGGCGAGACAGCGCCGGCGCAGCTCCTTCCCGTCGACCTCCGCCCCCATCCCGCAGAGGACGTCGGCGACCACGCCGTAGGCCTCGACGAAGGACCGGAGCATCCCCGGGGCGCTCAGCGGACCGAGCCCGGCCAGCACTGCCCGCGCCCCGTCCGGCCCGGCTGCCAGCCGGGCGCGCCAATCCGGCACCTGCCGGTCGAGCTCGGCGGCGAGCCGCTCCACGAACTGCTCCTTCTCGGGGAAGTAGAAGTCGAACTTGAGCAGGTCGCGCAGGTCCAGCGCCGCGGCCCAGAACGCATCTGCGGGGTCGCCCGCGTCCCCGGCGGCGCGCTGCCCGACGCCCTCGAGCGCCAGGACCGCGATCGCCAGGTCGAGGAACACGTGCAGGGCCGAGTTGCGGTAGAAGGCAGCGTTCAGGTGGCGGTCCCGTCCCACCCGCCAGACCGCCTCGTCGCCGTCGGGGTAGTGGTCGATCACCCGGTGGCGGGTCAGGGCCTCGAGCATCGCGAGCAGGCCCTCGTCGGTCGCCAGCGACCGCGCGGAGACGGTGAGGGGGTACCCGCGGTCGCCGGCGAACTCCGTCAGCTCACCGAGGCCGGCGCGGATCTCCGGCAGGGTGAGCGCGACCCCGCCCGCGTCGAGCAGCACGGCGCACACCAGCGCCGCGCCGGTGACCGGCGCCACCTGGTTCATCCGCCAGGCCGCCTCGAAGGCGAGCTTGTTCAGCTCGTTGGGGTCCTGGCCGTCGGCCGACACGCGGGCGAGGAAGTCCCGGACCGAGATCGGCTCGGCGAACCGGATGTAGATCTTGCCGTAGTGCTCCCGCTGGGCGCGGATGTAGTCGACGACGTAGCGGAGGTTCTCCGCCTTCTTCTCCACGCCGCTGGCGTAGGCGGCGTACTCCCCGACCTCGTGGAGCTGGTCGTAGCCGATGAACACCGGGGCCAGCATCACGTCCTCGGCGCGGCCCTCGCGCAGGGCGCCCACCACGTAGGCCAGCAGCCCGAGGCGGGGCGGCTCCATCTTGCCGGTCCGCGACCGCGTGCCCTCGATCGCCCACTGCAGGTGCAGCCGCTTCTCGACCAGGTAGCCGATGTACTCGCGCAGGACCGCCTTGTAGACCGCGTCGCCGCGGAACTCGCGGCGGATGTAGACGACGCCGGCGCGGCGCATCAGGGCGCCCAGCGGCCAGACCGCCATGTTGGCACCGCCGACGAGATGCGTCCGGGGCAGGTCGTTGTCCAGCTGCGCCACGGGGAGGACGAGGCCGTCGAGGTGCGAGCGGTGGGACATCAGCATGACCGTCGGGTGGCTGCTGACGGCCGCGCGGACGCGCTCGACCTCGCCCGGGTCGTACTCGATGTCGGCGTCGTAGCCCTGGCGGTAGATGTAGCGCCCGAACTGCGCCTGGAGGTCCACGAGGAGCCGGCTCCACCCGGTCACCATCTCCTCGAGGTCGCGCCGCCCCTCGGCCAGGACGTCCTCGACCGGCCGGCCGATCCTGGCCGCCACCTTCTCGAGGACCTCGCGGAAGCGCGCCGAGGCGGCCACCTCGTCGCGCACCAGCCGCGGGATCTTGTAGGGCGGGCCGAGCAGCCGCGTGACCGACCGCTCGACGGCGAGGGTCGCCTGGCGGAGCACGAACGCCGCGAAGGCGTCGGGCTCCCCGAGCTGCGGGCCGACGGTCGCGGCGAAGCGCCCGCGCAGCTCGGAGACGGAAGCGCCCGCGCCCAGCACCACCTGGCACCCCCCGTCGTCCCGGCGGGCCAGCCAGGCCTGGGCCGCCAGGCGCGGCCGGTGCGGGTTGCCCACGAGGAGCAGGTCCCGCCACGGGGAGGCGCGGCGGGGCCCGGCGATCTTGCCCCAGACGACCCCGACCGGCACGAGCACGGGATCGTCGGCGCGGTCCAGGTGCGGGGCGACCAGTGCGGCGTTGCCGCCGCCGCGCCAGTCCCCGGTCAGCCGCACCACGTCCGGACGGGGCTCCCCGGCGGAGGCCGAGGCCAGCCACCGGTCGAAGACCCTGGCCTCGACCGGGCTCATCGGCTGCACGAGCAGGACCGTGCGGCGACCCGGAGCCTCCGTACGGCCGGCGGCACCGGGCCGGGAGACGACGGCCTCGTGCCCGTTCCTGCCGACCGGGGTCCCGCCGTCCCTGCTCTCCGGTGCGGTCATGCCGGCCACCTCTCTCCTGCAGAACCGGTCATCCCGGCTCCGCTTCGTGTCCTGCCTGCTGGTGACGCTGCAGCCCGCGATAGGCGGCCGACGCCGGGATCTCCCCGGACAGCACCCGGTGCACCTCGTGGCAGACCGGCATCTCGACACCGCACCGGCCGGCCAGCTCCTGCGCGGCGTGCGCGGCCCGGACGCCCTCGAACACCGACCGCGACCCGGCCACGACGTCGGCCAGCGGCTCCCCCGCGCCGAGCCGCTCCCCGAGGCCGCGGTTGCGCGACAGCGGGCTCATGCACGTCGCGATGAGGTCCCCCATCCCGGCCAGCCCCGCCATGGTCGTCGCCTCGCCGCCCAGCGCCAGGCTCAGCCGGGTCAGTTCGGCGAGCCCGCGGGTCATCACCGAGGCCCGGGTGTTGTCCCCCACGCTGAGCCCCTGCGCGATGCCCGTGGCGATCGCGACGACGTTCTTGAGCGCCCCACCCAGCTCGCAGCCGATGACGTCGTGGTTGGTGTAGATGCGGAACAGACCGCGTCGCAGGACCGACTGCAGGCCCCGCGCGAGGGTCGGGTCGGCGGCGGCGAGGACGCTCGCCGCCGCCAGTCCCGCGATCACCTCCCTCGCCAGGTTGGGCCCGCTCAGCGCGGCGGGCGGGTGCCCGGGCAGGACGTCCTCCACGACCTGCGTCATGCGCAGCAGCGATCCCTCCTCGAGGCCCTTGGACAGGCTGACCACCGGCACCCCGCTCCCGAGCCACGGCCGCAGGTCGGTCAGGACCTGCCGGAACCCGTGCGTGGGGACGCCCACGACCAGCAGCTCGGCGCCCCGGACGGCCCGCTCCAGGTCGGCCGTGGCGCGGAGGCCCTCCGGGAGCCGGCTGCCCGGCAGGTAGCGGGCGTTGACGTGGGTCTCGTCGACCTCTCGCGCCGTCTCCGGATCGCGCGCCCAGAGCACGGTGTCGTGCCGCCCGGCCACGAGGGCGGCGACGGTCGTGCCCCACGCACCCGCGCCCAGAACCGTCACCCTCACGGAGCGATTTCTACCGCACTCACACGGGTTGTGAGACCGTACTCACACTTGTCGTTTAAACGATCTGCCTGATTCAGTCACCACCACGACACCGCCTGCCTCGTGCACGGCGAGAGGAGGCCCGGTGGCAGGGCTCGACAGACTGGCCGACCGCGAGCTCGCCGGGATGGAGGCCATCTTCGTCAAGGGCGACGCCGAGATCCGGTCCCGGTCGACCGTCCTGGCGGTCTTCCCCCTCGCACGGACGCCGGACTTCGCCGACGTGCTCACCGCCTTCGACCGCGGCTCCCGGCTGGCCCGCCGGCTGCGCCAGCGGGTCGTCGCCCCGGTCGTGCCGATCAGCCGGCCGTACTGGATCGTCGATCCGGACTTCGACCTCGAATACCACGTCCGGCACGTGCGACTCCCCCACGGAGGCGGCCGTCAGGCGCTGCTGGACGCCGCCGAGCGCATCGGGCAGGTCCCCGTCGACCCCGCCCGGCCGCTGTGGGAGGCCACGCTCGTGGACGGGCTGGACGACGGCAGCGCCGCGATCCTGCTCAAGTTCCACCACGCCATCACCGACGGGCAGGGCGGCACCCGGATGCTGCGCGCCCTGTTCACCGACGAGCACGCGGTCGATGCCGGCGCCCTCCCGCCGGCGCCCGGGGTGGAGGACGTCACCGCCCTCGAACTGACCCGGCAGCGGATCGGCCACCTGCCGCTCGAGCTGACCGCGGGGGCGCTGGGGACCGCGCGCGGCGTCGCGTCCGCAGCGCTGCGCGGGCTGCGGTCGCCGCGCAGCACCGTGTCCGGGGCCCTGGACTACGCGCGGTCGGCGCGGCGGACCGTGGCGCCGGGGCCGGAGCCGTCCCCGCTGCTGCGCCGGCGCGGGATCCGGCGCGCCTACCGCTCCCTCGAGCTGCCCCTGGCCGACCTGCGCCGGGCGGCCAAGGCGCTGGGCGGCTCGGTCAACGACGCCTACGTGGCCGTGCTGTCCGGCGGGCTCGGCCGGTACCACGAGCGGCTGGGCTCCCCGATCGACGAGGTGCCGATCGCGATGCCGGTCAGCATCCGCCGTCCCGACGACCCCGTGGACGTGAACCGCTTCACCGGCATCCGCCTCGCCGCTCCGGCCGGTACGACCGACCTCGCCGAGCGGGTGCGGCTGATCGGTGCGCGGGTCGGCGCCGCCCGCTCGGAACCGGCGGTCGACGCCATGTCGACGCTCGCGCCGGCGGCGAGCTACCTCCCGCTGTGGCTCACCGAGGGCATCGCGGGGGCGCAGCAGCGGCGCACCGACCTCCAGGCCAGCAACATCCCCGGCTGGCCGGAGGAGGTGCACATGGCCGGCGTCCCGGTCACCGGTGCCTTCAGCTTCGGTCCGCTCGCCGGGACCGCTGTCATGGTCGTGATGACCACGTACGCCGGTCGCTGCTGCATCGGCGTCAACATGGACGCCCAGGCCGTCTCCGATCCCGACCTGCTCCACACGTCGCTGCAGGAGGCCTTCGACGAGCTGGTCCGGGCCGGGGAGCAGCGATGAGCACCGGCGAGCGACCCCCGGCGCCCACGCCGGCCCCGGCCGGGTCCGCGAACGGCCCGGCCCGCGGGCGGCGGACCCGGCGCGAGCCGGACGCCGCCGGAGCCCGTCCGCCCTCGGGGCCGGGTGCCGACGCCGGAGCGGGTACCCCGGTCGACCCCACCGACGAGCTGACCACCTCGGTCCTGCGCCTGACCGCGCCCGGCACCGTGGAGGGGATCCTCTCCTCCCCCGCCGGTCCACGCGTCGGCGTCTTCCTGGACTTCGACGGGACGCTCATGGCGGGCTACTCCGCGGCGGTCTTCGGCAAGCACCGCCTGCGCAGTCGCGAGGTGGGCAGCCGCGAGATCCTCCAGATGGGCCAGCTGTACCTGCAGAGCCGGGCCGGCCGGGCCGACTTCGCCGCCGCCATGGCGCTGACCGCGATGGCCTGGCAGGGACGGACGGACGACGAGCTGCACGAGCTGGGCCAGCAGCTGTACGACCGGGAGATCTCGGGACTGGTCTTCCCGGAGATGCGGGCCCTGGTCCAGGCCCACCAGCGCCGCGGGCACACGGTCGTGCTGAACTCCTCGGCGACCGAGTACCAGATCGGCCCGGTCGCCCGCGCGCTCGGCATCGAGGACGTCATCTGCTCCCGCCTGGAGGTCGTCGACGGCCGGCTCACCGGCGGGCTGGTCGGTGCCCTCCCCTGGGGCCCGGGCAAGGCCGACGCGGTCCAGCGGTTCGCCGCCGACCACGCCATCGACCTCGCCCAGAGCTACGCGTACGCCGACGGCGACGAGGACGCGGCACTGCTGCACCTGGTCGGGCACCCCCGCGCGGTCAACCCGGCGAGCGGCCTGGCGAAGGTCGCCGAGCGGCGTGGCTGGCCGGTCCTCCGGTTCACGTCGCGCGGCGGCGGGTCGCTCGGCCGGGTGGTCCGCAACGCCGCCGGCATCGCGGCCGTGCTCCCCGCGGCCGTGGGCGGCGCCGTCGTCGGCCTGGTCAACCGGGACAAACGGACCGGTGTCGACGTGGCCTTCCCGATGTGGGTGGACCTGCTGCTCGGCATCAACAGCGTCAAGGTCCGGGCCGTCGGGATCGACAACGCCTGGGGCGCGCGCCCGGCGGTGTTCATCTTCAACCACGTCAACAACTTCGACGCTTTCATCGTCGCCAAGGTCCTGCGCGGCGGGGTCAGCGGTGTGGGCAAGAAGGAACTCGGGAAGTCGCCGCTGTCGGCCTTCCTCGCGTGGGCATTGGACGCCGCCCTCATCGACCGGTCCGACTCCGCGAGCGCCGTCGAGGCGTTGCGCCCGGTGACCGAGCGCCTGGCGCGCGGCATCTCGGTGTCGATGTCCCCCGAGGGCACCCGCTCGGAGTCCGGGGAGATCGGGGAGTTCAAGAAGGGCGCCTTCCGGATGGCGATGCAGGCGGGGGTGCCCGTCGTGCCCGTCGTCCTCCGCAACGCCGACGTCCTGGGGTCGCGGAACTCGGCCACGCTGCGGGCGGGCACCGTCGACATCGCCGTCCTCCCGCCCGTGCCCACCGCCGACTGGACGCTGGAGGACCTGCCGGAGCGGATCGAGGAGATCCGCCGGTCGTTCCTCGCCACCCTGGCCGACTGGCCGCAGGGCGGAATCCTCCTCTGACCGACCCCACCACCCACGACACAGGGAGCGACATGCCCAGTTCCGTCCTGCCCGGCGCGGAGCCCTACAGCGCGCCCGGGAACCGGTCCGGCGTCCTCGTGCTGCACGGCTTCACCGGCAGCCCGCAGTCGATGCGGGGGCTGGCCGAGGCCTTCGCCGCCACCGAGGCCACCGTCGAACTGCCGCTGCTGCCCGGCCACGGCACCACGCCCGAGGACCTCGCGACGACCGGCTGGGAGGACTGGCTCCGGGCGGCCGAGGCGGCGCTGGCCGACCTGCGTGAGCGGTGCGACCGGGTCGTCGTGGCGGGCCTGTCCGTGGGGGGTGCCCTGGCGCTGCAGCTGGCGCGCAGCCATCCCGACCTCGCCGGCATCGTCGTGGTCAACCCCGGCATCGGTCCCGTCCCCGACGAGATGGCCGCACAGTTGCGCGGCGCCCTGGACGCCGGCGTGGAGTACATGCCGGCCCTGGGCGGGGACATCGCCGACCCCGACGCCCGCGAGGTGGCCTACGACCGCGTGCCGATCGCGGCGGCGCTCTCCCTGACCGCCGTGAACGCGGTGCGCGAGGGCCTGGCCGAGATCACCTGCCCGGTGCTGCTGATCACCACCGACGTGGACAACGTCGTCGACGCGGCGTCCAAGGACCTGGTCGGCACGGAGGTGTCCGGCCCGGTGGAGGTCCTGCGGCTGCACCGCAGCCACCACGTCGCGACGGTCGACTACGACCGCGCCGAGCTGGAGGAGCGGTCGGTGGAGTTCGTCACCCGGGTGCTCGCCGCCCAGGACGAGGTCACGCCCGGGTGACCCGGCGCAGCGCGGAACGGCGCCGCTGGGGCTTCCTCTGCCGGAGCGTGCTGTCGGCTCTGGCCACGGTCGTCGCCTTCCGGCCGCTGTCGACCACCAACGTCGTCGCCGCTCCCCTGTCGTTCGTCCTCGGCCTGCCGAGCAGCGAGCTCCCCCTGCACTCGCTGGCCGCCCAGGTGGGGGGAACAGCCGTCGCGGTCGGGCGCGGCCGCGTGCGCGGGGCCCCGGGCGTCCTCGGGCTGGCGCTGCGCCTCGGCGCCTGGGCAGGCCTCGTCGTCCTGCACCGCCGTGCGCTGCGATCCGGCGAGGTCCTGGACGCCGCCCTCGCCGAGGCCCTCGGCCCGGACTACCGCGACCACGTCGTCGACCCGCGGCCGCCCGTCGACCCCACGGTGCAGCGCCGGCCCGGGGTGGTGCGGATGGCCCGCATCTGGCGCCGGTACGTGCACGACGGCGATCTGAGCTACGGGGACGCCGGGCCGCGCAACATGCTCGACATCTGGCGGCGTCCCGACGTCGGGCCGGGCGCACCGGTCCTGCTGCAGATCCCGGGCGGCGCCTGGGTGATGGGCAACAAGCGGGGCCAGGCCCACCCGCTGATGAGCCATCTGGTCGAGCGCGGGTGGATCTGCGTCTCGATCACCACCCGCCTCTCCCCCGCGTCGACCTGGCCCGATCACGTCGTGGACGTGAAGAAGGCCATCGCCTGGATCCGCGCGAACATCGCCGGGTACGGCGGGGACCCTGGGTTCATCGCCGTCAGCGGCGGGTCTTCCGGCGGGCACCTCACCGCGCTGGCGGCGCTCACCGCGGGCGACCGGCAGCTGCAGCCCGGGTTCGAGGACGCGGACACCACCGTGCAGGCGGCCGTGCCCCTCTACGGCGTGTACGACTGGAGCGACCGGACCGAGACCGGGGGCGCGACGTTCCTCGGGCATGTGCAGCGGAACATCGTCAAGGCGAAGTGGGACGACGACCCCGCGCCGTTCCGCCAGGCGTCACCCATCGAGCGGGTGCACGCCGACGCGCCGCCGTTCTTCGTGGTCCACGGGATCAACGACAGCTTCGGGCCGGCGATCGTCCAGCCCCGGTCGTTCGTCCCCCGGCTGCGGGCCGTCTCGCGGAACGTGGTGGCCTACGCCGAACTGCCCGACGCCCAGCACGCCTTCGACACCTGGAGCTCGCCGCGGGCCGTGGCCACGGCGGAGGCGATCGGCCGCTTCCTGGGCGTGGTGTACGGCGAGCACCGAGCGGCGGCGCCCCACGACGCCTGAGGGCCCGGCGCCCCGGCGACCACGCCGGAGCGCCGGGCGTCAGCCCGCGCGGCGCCACTCCTCCCGGTACGGGCACTGCTTGCCGCCCACGGTGAGGCAGCCGCGTGCGCCTCGGTGCGGTCCTCGCCCAGCAGGACGAACTCCGCGCCGCGCACCGGCGTGCCCTGCGCTTCTCCAGGCCCTTGGCGACCACCTTCAGCGCCTGGGCCCGGTACCGGGTTTCGTACCCGGGGGGCCCAGCGCGCGGTGTCGACGGCTACTCCCGGGTCCCCGTCGGGATGTCGCTGGTCACCGGGCCTCCTGGGGCACCGGCGCCTCGCGGTAGCGGTCGCGGAGGAGCCGCTTGAGCAGCTTGCCGCTCTCGAGTCGCGGCAGCTGCTGGTCGAAGTCCACGCTCCGCGGGCACTTGTACCGGGCCAGCCGCGACTGGCAGAACGCCATCAGCTCCGCCTCGAGAGCCGGTCCGGCCTCGTTCCAGTCGACCGGCTGCACGACCGCCTTGACCACCTCGCCGAGGTCGGCGTCCGGCACGCCGATCACGGCGGCGTCCATGACCTTCGGGTGGGTCAGGAGGAGGTCCTCGGTCTCCTGCGGGTAGATGTTCACGCCGCCCGAGATGATCATGTTCGACACCCGGTCGGTGAGGTACAGGTAGCCGTCCTCGTCGAGGTAGCCGACGTCGCCCACGCCCACCCAGCCCCGGTCGTTGCGCGTGGCGGCGGTCTTGGCGGGGTCGTCGAGGTAGTCGAAGGGCACCCCGCCCTCGAACCACAGCTGGCCCGGCTCCCCCACCGGCAGTTCCTGGCCGGCCTCGTCGAGGACGTGCGGGATCCCCATCAGCGGCTTGCCGACCGATCCCTTGTGGGTCAGCCACTCGGGCGCGGTGATGAAGGTGGCCCCCATCGCCTCGGTGGCGCCGTAGTACTCCGAGATGATCGGACCGAACCACTCGATCATCCGTTCCTTCACCTCGACCGGGCACGGCGCCGCCGCGTGCACGACCGTCTGCAGGCTCGACAGGTCGTAGCGGTCGCGCACCTCCTGCGGCAGCTTCAGCATGCGGACGAACATCGACGGGACGAACTGGGCGTGCGTCACCCGGTGCCGCTCGATGAGGGCGAGGGCCTGCTCGGGATCGAACCTCTCCATGACCACGACCGTCCCGCCGAGCCGGTGCACGCCCATGGTCCAGACCATCGGCGCCGTGTGGTACAGCGGCGCGGGGTTGAGGTAGACGCCGCCCTCGGCGAAGCCGACGGCGCGCAGGAACATCACCGTCGGGTCGCCCTCGAGGTTGATCGGCTTGCCCGACAGGGGACGCTGGATGCCCTTGGGGCGTCCCGTCGTCCCCGACGAGTACTGGAGGAGGTCCCCCTCCTCCTCGTCCTCGACGGGCTCGGACGGCTGGCCCGCCGTCGCCTCCTCGTAGGACTCCCAGCCCTCGATGGTCCCGCCCATCATGAGCCGCACCTGCAGCGCCGGGGCGACCTCCGGGGTGAGCGCACCGGCGGCCTCGGCCAGCGTGTGCGACGTGACGATCGCCTTCGCGCCCGAGTTCGTGACGATGTACTCGACCTCGGTCCCGGTCAGCTGCCGGTTGATGGGCGTGAAGTACATGCCCGACCGCCGCGCCGCCCACGTCACCTCGTGCACGTGGGCGTTGTTCTCCAGCAGGACCGCGACGACGTCGCCCCGGCCCAGGCCGCGCTGCCGCAGCAGGTGCACGAGCCGGTTGGACCGCTCCTCCAGCTCCTCATAGCTGACGGACTCGCCCGATCCCATGACGACGGCCGCCCGGCCGGTCCCCACCCAGGTACGCGGGTACATCGCTCCACCTCTTCCTCGAGGCCGCGTCGTTGCGGTCATCGCCCCCGGGTCGTCCGGTGGCCGCGGCGAGGGCGATGCCCTCCCGCGGCAGCCTAAGAGGTGACTAGTCGAACTGAATAGCCTCTGGCGCCCGCGCCGTGAGGTCCCGAGCCCCTCATGCCCGTGGAGGCTCGGGCGGGCGGTCCGTCGTCGCGCGCTCCAGCTGACGACGCAGGGCCCGGACCTGCGCCTCGAGCCGCTTCATCCCCGCCTCCAGAGCCTCGACGTCCCGGTCGTTGGGCAGCCGCATCAGCCGCATCAGCCGGCGCTGGTAGGCGGCCTGGAGACGGACCGCCTGGTCGACCAGGTAGCTCAACTGACCGGAGCGCACCCGCAGCTGACGCAGGAGCAGTGCCTGCAGCGCCGCCTGCCTCCCGGCGTTCCTCGCGCCCTCGCCGTCGAGCCGGAGGAGGTCGAGCAGCCGCTCGGCCGTCGCGTCCATCGCGTGCACCGCGTTGTCCAGGATGAGATCCATGGCGAAGAAGCCGTGCACCTCGTCCGGGTAGTGCAGGTGCTCGCTCCGCACGCCTGCCTGCCGCAACCGGTCCAGGTAGACGATGCCCTCGTCCCGCAGCGGGTCGTGGCCGGCCGTCACGATGACCGCGGGGGGCAGTGCGGAGAGATCCGCGGTCGTCATCGGGCTGTACCGCGTCGAGTGCGGGTCGATGGCGCCGGCGACGTGGCCCTCGAACCACCGCATGGCGGTCAGGTCGAGCGCCCCTCCGTGCGCGTTGCGGGCGCGGGCGGGCTCGTGCTCACCGGACAGGGAGGGGTACACGAGGACCTGGACCGCGAGAGGGACGTCGGCCTCGGCGGAGTACTCCTGCGCCACGACCGCCGCGACGTTGCCGCCGGCCGAGTCGCCGCCCACGCCGATGCGGGTGGGGTCGACGCCGAGACCGTCCGCGGTGGCCACCACCCAGCGCACGGCGGCCAGCGCGTCGTCGTAGGCGTCGTGGATGTCGTGCTCGGGCGCCTTGCGGTAGTCGACGCAGATCACGACGGCGCCCGTCCGCGCGGCGAGGCTGCGCGCCGTCGGCTCCGCGGTCGACAGGTCGCCGAGGACGAACCCGCCGCCGGCGAACCACACCAGCGCCGCCCGCGGGGCGCGACCACCGTGCGGCGTCACGATCCTGATCGGGACGGGCCCACCGGGGCCGGGGATCCTCCGGTCGACGACCGAGGCGACCGATGGACGCGCGGCCACCATCGGCATCATCGAGCTCATCCGCCGCCGCGCCGACCCGACCGACACCCGGTCGGTGAGTCCGCCGTAGCGCGACATCCGCCGCAGCAGCGCCTGGGTCGAGGGGTGCAGGTCCGGCGCCTGCAGCCCGCCGCTCTCCGCGAGCTCGTCCAGCGTCGGGGAGGAGAAGTCCTCGGTCGTCGCCTCGGTGCTCACGCCCGCCGCCGCCGGGACAGCCCGCCGGGGGACGCCCGGGCGGTGACGGGGGCGGGACTCCTCGGGCCCGTGGGCCCCGTGTCGGTTCAACTCGTCCTCCACTCGCACCCGGCCCGGCTCCGACCGAGGCCTGCCGCCCGGCTCCGTTGCCCGGCGTCGGGCACACAGTGGCATCGACGGGGGCTGTTCGGTGCGTTCTCGGCAAGGCCGCCGCGCCGCGCCGGCTCATCGGCCCCGGCATACCCGCGACGCACGTCCTGACACTTTCGTCATCTGCGGCTCCGTGAGACGGCGCCCGGGCCGGCGCGGACGCTCCCGCCGCCTGACAGTGAGGATGTGGAGGACGGAGTCACCCCGGCGGGTCTGACTCTCCGCCTGACCGACGCTTGGCTGTCTTTGGCTGGATTCGTCGAT
>NZ_JBJNRJ010000022.1:0-44711 GCF_046233715.1 Trujillonella humicola
TGGACCGGGTGCGACCAAGCCGTCGGCGATGGCGTAGAGCTCCAGCACCCGGGCGGTCTTGGCGTCGTAGTCCGGATCGGTGCTGGCCTTGAAGGTCTTCACCGCTTGAAAGCTGACGTCCTCGTCACGCAGCAGGGCACGCAGGCCCTCGTGGGAGATGTCGTCGACCACCCCCTCGGCGACCAGGAAGTCGGCCAGCTTGGACAGGCTCCAGGTCGAGAACGGCAGGTCATGATCGGCCGGCCGGGACAGCGCGATCTGCTTGATCTTCGCCCGCTGCTTGAGGTCGAACTTGGGCGGACGGCCGCCGGCGTAGCGCGGATACAGCGAGTCGAACCCGTCGGCGGTGAAGTTGTGCAGCACGTCGCGGACCCGGTCGTCGGTGCTGAACGTGACTTCGGCGATCTTGGCCACGGGCATGCCCTGGGCCGACAGCAGCACCATCTGCGCCCGGCGCCAGGTCACCACCGATCCGGTTCCGCGGCGCACGATGCGCAGCAGCCGGTTGCCCTCGTCGTTGCTGATCGGCCGGACCTGCACGGGGTGGACCATCTCGCATCTCCTGCGGGGAAGTCAGGATCAGACAAGACAAGGCTGGCCCTCTCAAGCGCCCGTCGACACCCCCGTTGCCGCCGCGATCTGGGCGAAGGTTGGCAGCCGCGGCACTAGCCCCGCCCGGTTGCGGCAGGACGGACCGATGGCCCCGCGCACCCACGTCGTCCTTGGCAGCGGCGCGGCAGGGGTGCCTCCCGGGTCGGGACGCTGAAGGCGGTCCTGGAGTCCGGCGTGCGAGCATCGCCCCTCGTGCGAGGGGGAGCGGAGAGCGGGCTGCCCCGCGAGGTGCGGGTGCTGGCGGTCGTGGCCTTCGTCGTGGCGCTGGGGTTCGGGGTCGTCGCCCCGGCGCTCCCGCTGTTCGCCCGGGACTTCGGCGTCGGCACCACCGCGGTCGGGCTCGCGGTCAGCGCCTTCGCGTTCTTCCGCTTCGTCTCGGCCTTCGGGGGCGGCGCGCTGGTGGAGCGGTTCGGCGAGCGCTCGGTGCTGGCCACCGGGCTGGTCGTCGTCGCCGTCACCACGGGGCTGGCCGGGCTGGCCGGCTCGTTCCCGGTCTTCCTGGCGCTGCGCGCGATCGGCGGCGTCGGCAGCGCCATGTTCACCGTCGCCGCGCTCGCGCTGCTGCTGCGGGTGGCGCCGCCCACGCACCGGGGGCGGGCGGCCGCAACATGGCAGGGCGGGTTCATCCTCGGCGGCATCGCCGGCCCGGCCGCCGGGGGGCTGCTCACCGAGCTCTCCCCGCGGCTGCCGTTCCTGCTCTACGCGGGCACGCTGCTGGTGGCCGGGGCCGTGGCCCTGACGATGCTGCGCGTGCCCCCGGGCCCCGCACCCGCCGACACGGGGCCGGACCTCGACGAGGGGCCCGTGCCGCTGATCGCGGCGCTGCGCTCGCGCGCGTACCTGGCGGCGCTGGTCGCCAACCTCGGCGTCGGCTGGGTCCTGTTCGGCGTCCGCAACTCGCTGGTCCCGCTGTACGTCACCGAGGAGCTCGGCCGCGGCGCCGCCTGGGCCGGCGCCGGGCTGCTCGCCGGGTCGGCGGCCCAGGCGCTGGGCCTGCTCCGGTCGGGCCGGCTGGCCGACACGTGGGGACGGCGGCCGTCGCTGGTGCTCGGTGCGGCGGTGGGCACCGGCGCCCTCGCGCTGCTGGTGCTGCCGCCGGTGACCGGGGTGTTCCTCCTGTCGATGGCCGCCTACGGGCTGGCCGCCTCGCTGCTGGCCAGCGTGCCGGCGGCGCTGGTCGGCGACGTGAGCCCCGCGCGCAGCGGTCGGGTGGTCGCGGTGTTCCAGATGTCGGCGGACCTCGGCGCCGTCGTCGGTCCCCTGGTGGCCGGCTGGCTGACCGACGTCGCGTCCTACCAGGTCGCCTTCGCCGTCAGCACCGCCGTGGTCGCCGCCGGGCTGGCCGCCGCGCTGGCGCTGCCCCGCCGCTGAGCCGGCCGGCGGCGCGCGGATCGCCGCACGGGCGAGCACCCGGGTGGCAGGCTGCGCGCCGCCCCCGATCAGAGAGGCCCCCCGGTGGCCTCGCGTTCCACGCCGGCCCGGCCCGGCTCCCCCGATGCCGGCGACCTCACGGTCGAGCGCACCGTCCGCCTCGCCTTCAGCGGGGACTCCCGCGCGGCGCAGACGCACACCAACCTCTCCGCCGTCCGCAGCGACGGCCGGGTGCTGTGGGTGGCCGGCGACGAGACCGCGACGATCGAGCGGCTGGTCGCCGACGATCCCGCGCACCCGGGCGAGTACGGGCGGCAGACGACGGTCCACCTCGCCGACCTCGTCGACCTGCCCGGCGTGGACGCCTCGGAGGAGGCCGACGTCGAGGGCCTGGGGCGGACCGGCCCGTGGCTGTGGGTCATCGGGTCCCACAGCCTGCGGCGGCGGCAGATCAAGGACCGGCACGACGGCGACAAGGCGCTGCGCCGGCTGGCCAGGGTGACCGGCCAGGCCAACCGCCAGCTGCTGGCGAGGATCCCGGTGGTCGACGTCGACGGCCTGCCGACCGCCGTCCGCGAGGTGACCGTCGACGGCGAGCGGCTCTGCGCGGCCGTCCTCGGGGCGGACCTGCGCGAGCTGCTCGCCGGCGACGAGCACCTGGGTCCGTTCCTGCCGATCCCCGGCAAGGACAACGGCCTGGACGTGGAGGGCATCGCCGTCTCCGCCGACCGGGTGTACCTGGGCCTGCGCGGCCCGGTGCTGCGCGGCTGGGCGGTGGTCCTGGAGCTGCGGCCCGAGCCGGACCCCGACGACGGCGCCCGGCTGCGGCTGCGCCCCTTCCCCGACGGCCGCGGCTACCGCAAGCACGTGCTGCGCATGGACGGCCTCGGCGTGCGCGACCTGTGCCCGCACGGGGAGGACCTGCTGGTCCTCGCCGGGCCGACGATGGACCTCGACGGGCCGGTGCGGGTCTACCGCTGGCACGGCGCCTGTGCCGCCGAGACGCCGCAGGTGGTCCGGGACGGGCAGCTGACCCGCGAGGTGGAGCTGCCGTTCGGCGACGGTGACGACCACGCCGAGGGCATCGGGCTGCTCGGCACCGACCGCACGCGGCTGCTGGTCGTCTACGACAGCCCCGCGCGGGCGCGGCTGGACGACGCGGGCGGGGTCCTCGCCGACGTCGTCCGGCTGCCCGTCGGCTGACCTCCCGCGCTCGCCCGCCCGCCGGCGCCCGGAGGGCGGGGGTGGCCGCCGTCCGGACCGCGGCCCGGCCGGGGGGCTGCGGATCGGGTGGTCAGGGCCGCCACTCGGCGCGGTAGTCCGGGTGGTCGGCGTAGGGCAGGGCGAGCAGCGCGAGGGTCAGCGCGGCGAGCTGGTGGGCATCGGCCGGCGGCACCGGGAAGTCGGCCATCCCGTTCTGCCGCCGGCCCACGAAGGCGACCTCGGGCCGCAGCTCGCGGCAGGCCAGCACCAGCCGCCACCGGGCGGCGCAGTCGGCCAGCACCGCGGGCGGGTCGTGCCGCGCGACGTGCACGCGCGCCACGTCCGGCAGCTGCCCGTCCCGCGGCCAGTCCTCGTCGGCCTCGCTGGCGATGCGCTTGTCCTCGGCGATGCGCGCCAGCAGGAACTCGTCGAGCCGGGGCACCATGTCCGGCTCGAGGCCGGAGCCCTCCGCTGCGCCGCTGCGCGCCGCCGGTTCCACGGTCGGTCCTCCTCGGTGCACGTCAGGCGGCGGGGGCGGCGGGCGCGGGAGCGCCGGAGGTCGTCGGCTGGTCGGCACCGCCGGTGCCGGACGCCGGGGGCTCGGACGCGCCGCCGGTCGGCCCGGTGGGCCCGGTCGGGCCGGTGGACGCGGTCGGGTTCGTCGGTTCGCTCGGCCCGGTCGGCTCCGCCGGTCCCGTGGGCCCGGTCGGCTCCGTCGGCCCGGTGGGCTCCGTCGGCCCGGTCGGGGCGCCCGGGTCGGGCTCCGGCCCGGGGGACGTCCCCGGGTCGGACGTCGGAGCCGGGTCCTGCGGCGGCGCGGTCGTGAGGTCCGGCGCCGTCGTGCCCTGCTCGGGAGACGGCACGGGCGCGGGGTCCGCCGTCCCCTCGGGCACTGCCGGCGCGGGAGCCGGCTCGGGGACCACCGGCACCGACGCCCCGCCGACGGAGCCGCCGGTGCCCTCCGGCGCCTGCTGCTCGGCCGGCGCGACCGCCACGGTGATGCGCACCTCGTCCCCCTGCCGGAGCCGGACGCCGGTGGGGTCGACGGCGGTCACCGTGCCGGCCGGGCGGTCGGCGGTGGCCTCCTCGCTGCGGACCACGACCAGACCCAGGGCCTCGAGCTGTGCGGCGACGTCGGCGTACGGGCGGCCCACGTGATCCGCGGCGGCGAGCACGATCCCGGGGTCGGCGGCCTCGCTCGGACCCGAGGCGGTCTCCTCGCCGTCCCCGGCGCCGCCCGGCCCGAGGACCAGCACCAGCGCGCCGGCGACCGCGCACAGCACCAGCAGGGGCAGCAGCACCGCCAGCGGACGGCGGCGCGCCGTCCCCCCGGCGTCCGGGCGGCGCGCCGCCGTCCCGGCGTCCGGGCCGCGCGAGGCGCCGACCGCGCTCGTGGCGGCAACGGTGTCGGCGGCTCCCGCCGCCGCGGCGAACCGGGCGGGGCGGGTGATCGGGGACGGGCCGTCCGGCCCCTCCCCCAGCGTCTCCTGCACGGCGTCCAGGAAGGCGGCGCCGTCGGGGATCCGCTCCCCCGGGTCCTTGGCCAGCGCCGAGCCGATGAGGCCGCGCACCTCGTCGGGCAGCTCCGCGGGGAGCGGACGGGGATCGGCGACCACGTGCTGGAGGGCGACCGTCACCGGGTTGGTGCCCTCGAAGGCAGCGTGCCCGGTCAGCGACTCGTAGCCGACCAGCCCGAGCGCGTAGACGTCGCTGGCCGGCGTGGCCGGCTCCCCCTTGGCCTGCTCGGGGGACAGGTACTGCGCCGTGCCGATCACCTGGCCGGTGCCGGTCAGCGGCACGCTGTCGGCCGAGCGGGCGATGCCGAAGTCGGTGAGCTTCACCGCGCCGTCGGGCCGCACCAGGATGTTGGCCGGCTTCACGTCGCGGTGCACCAGGCCACGCCGGTGGGCCTCGGCGAGGCCGGCCGCGGTCTGCCGCAGCACCGAGAGCGCGTCGGCGGGGTCCATCGGCCCGTCGGCGGCCAGCCGCGCCGACAGCGGCGCCCCCTCGACCATCTCCATCACCAGGTAGGCCAGGTGCTCCCCCGCGTCCTCCTCCGGCGCCTCGCCGTAGTCGAGCACGCAGGCGATGTTCGGGTGGCTCAGCGCCGCGGCGTTGCGCGCCTCCGCGCGGAACCGGGCCACGAAGGTCGGGTCGTCGGCGTACTCGCTGCGCAGCACCTTGACCGCGACGGTCCGCTGGAGCACGGTGTCGCGCCCCCGCCAGACCTCGCCCATGCCGCCCGTCGCGATGCGCTCCCGGAGCTCGTACCGCCCCCCGAGGAGCCGATGTCCTCCATCGACGGTCGACACGTCTGATCACCCTCGTTCCGCTGCCGCGGGCCTGCTCCCGCCCCCCTCTCCGGTTCCCCTCTGCGGATGAGTCACACGCGGATCGGCGGATCCGTGCCCCGACGGCTGCGTCCCGGGGGTCAGCCGGCGGGCTCGGGCACGCGGCGGCCGAGCTTGCGCCACAGCCACCCCGAGGCCACCCGCCGGCCGCTGACCAGGTACTCCGGGACGGCGTCGTCGAGCAGCGTGGCCTCCAGCGCCCGGCGGACGGCCGGGCGGCCGGCGAGCAGCAACTCGTCACCGGGCCGCAGGACCACGTCGTCCCCCGGCGCGAGCAGGTGCTCGGCCCCCTGCCGGAGCACGAGCGGAACGGCGGCCAGGCGCCGGTCGCGGTCCACCGGGCTGCGCAGGAGGTCCCCGAGCGTCAACCGCCCCTGCTCCAGCCAGCCGCCCAGGGACGGCGCCCCGTCCTCGTCCAGCCGCACCTTCCACAGCGGGTCCAGGTGGCGGCCGCACTGCTCGTGCAGCCGGTCGGTCATCGCCGCGGCCCAAGCGTCGTCGCGGTCGAGCAGGCCGCGCAGCAGACGCCACAGCAGCGGCGTGGACAGCTGCGCGTAGGCCTCGTGGGCGACCACCGCCGTCGGCACCAGCAGCGCGTCGACCTCCAGCGCCGCGAACAGCGGATCGCTGGCCGGGGAGTTCTGCCGGACGGCGACGAAGACGCCCGGGGCGAGGCGGCGCGCCTCGGCGACCAGGGAGATGTTGGTGATGTCGTCGTCGGTTCCCGCGACGAACCCGACCGCGCCGGCCAGCCCGGCGCGGTCGAGGACGTCGGGGTCGGAGGCGTCCCCGACGACCGTGGGGGCGACGCCGTCCTCGTCGGGGCGCGGGTCGATCGTCACGACCTCCAGCCCCTCGGCCCGCAGGTCGGAGGCGAAGTGCCGCCCGAAGGTGCCGTGCCCGGCCACGACCCACCGCCCCGGCGCCGGCGCCTCGCGCCGCTCGGGCAGCTCGGCGCCCGGGCCGCTCTCCAGCCAGGTGGTCAGCTGGTAGGACGACGGGGCCCGCAGCGCCAGCCGCAGCCGGTCGCCGAACCGGTCGAAGGGGTTGATCACCGTCGGCGAGCCGAAGGCCCGCATCCGCTCGGCGACCACGGCCGACGTCGTCCTGGCCACGACCGGCAGCTCGGGACGCAGCAGCGCGGTGCTCATGACGACGGCGAGGTTGGCCTGGTCGTCGTTGGTCAGCGCCACCACCCCCTCGCACCACGGGTGGTCCAGGCCGGCGACGACGAGCGCGTGCAGGTCCCGGGCGTCGCCGACCAGGCCGGGCACGTCGGCGTGCGAGGTGTTGAGCTCCAGGACGTCGATGCGCTGCTCGTCCCGGTCGATCACGGTGAACCGGCGGCCGAGCCCGTCGAGGGCCTCCCCCAGCTGCTCACCGGTCTGCCCGTACCCGGCCATGAGCAGGAAGGGCTCCCGCAGGCGGGCGACCTTGCGGGTCACGTGGCCGGTGGTCACCGCCCGGCGGAACGCGCGGTCCTGGAGCAGCGTGAGCACCGACCCGATGGCGTAGGCCCAGCCGACGACGGTCAGGTAGATCGTGACGACGACCCACATCCGCTGCGCGTAGGTGAACGTGGTCGGCAGCTCCCCGAAGCCGATCGTCGTCGCCGTGTAGCTCATGAAGTAGAACGCGTCGAAGACGCTCATGTCCGCGGGCCGTCCCTGGGCGTCCTGGCCCGGGATCAGGCTCAGGCCCAGCACGCTCACGGAGAAGACCAGGATCAGCGTGATCAGCGGCGCCCGCAGCCGGCGCAGGACGACGAAGACGGCGCCGGACTGGGTGGCGCGGGCCAGCTCCGGGTGCCGGCGGCGCGGCGGCACCGGTCGCGCGGCGTCCCGCGTCCCGCGTCGCCGGGAGACGCCCGGCAGCCCGCCCACGCCGCCCGCCGTCAGCGCCGCTGGAAGGACACGGTCTCGACCACCAGGAGCACGAGGGAGACCAGGTTGGCCAGGAGCGCGCCGCCGGACAGGGAGACGACCCCGGCGATGGCTCCGGGCGTGACCCCCTCGCTGCTGATGTGCTCGGCGTGCACGTAGACGACGGTGGCGGCGATGAGCTGCAGGTCGGCCACCAGGCTGGTCGCCAGGTGCACGGCGCCGATCTGGGTGCGGTCGCCGAACTTGAGCACCGTGGCGATGAGGTTCACGACCACCGCCGCGTACAGCTCCCACGACTTGTGCAGTTCCGGATCGTCGATGTCGCCGACGAAGAACCCGAAGTTCAGGGTGGCGGCGAGCAGCACGAAGAACCCGAACACCACCTTCTCGAGGTTCATGCGCGCGACTCCCCGGCCGGACCTGGACCGACGCCGACCGTAGCGTCGACACACCGAGGCCGCCGGTCGGCAGCTCTTCTCCCGGCGCCCGCAGCGGGCCAGGCTGTGCGGGCATGACGACGGACGCGGTCTGGGTCGAGGACATGCCGGCGCTGTACGACCGCCTGCTCGCACCGGCGCTGTTCGAACCGTTCGCCGGAGAGCTCGCCGGACGGGCGGCGGCGCTGGCGCCCTCCGGCGTCGTGGAGGTCGCGGCCGGCACCGGCGTCGTCACCCGCGCCCTGTGCGCGACCCTGCCCGCGGCGCGGGTGGTGGCCACCGACCTCAACCCGGCGATGGCCGCCCGCGGCGCGGCCGGGGTGCCCGCCGCGCGCTGGGCGGTCGCCGACGCGCAGGCGCTGCCGGTGGCCGGCGGCGTGGCCGACCTGGTGGTCTGCTCGTTCGCGGCGATGTTCTTCCCCGACCGCCGCGCCGCCTTCGCCGAGACGGCGCGGGTGCTGTCACCCGCGGGCACCGCGCTGTACTCGATCTGGGACGACGTCGAGCGCTCGACCTTCCCGGCGGCGCTGGTGCGCGCGCTGGGGACCGTCCTCCCGCAGGACCCGCCGGACTTCGTCGTCCGCGTCCCGCACGGCTACGCCGACGTGGACCGGATCGCCGCCGACCTGGCCGCCGGCGGCCTCGCCGGCGACGTCGAGACGGTGCAGCTGACCGCCGAGACCCCGTCGGTGACCGCGCTGGCCGAGGGCTTCTGCCTCGGCACGCCGCTGCGGGCGGTCCTCGCCCGGCGCGGGTCGCTGCCCGACCTGGTGGCCGCGGTCGCCGGCGCGATGACGGCCGAGCTGGGTGACGGGCCGGTGCGCGGCGCGCTCACCGCGCACCTGGTCACCGCCCGGCGGGCCTGAGGCCGCCGGCAGGAGGACGGCGGTCTTCGGCAGCCGTACCACTGGGCGGGCGACCCGGCGGTCGGCATGCTGCCCGCGTGGAGACGACGCTCGAGCACCGGTCCGCCCTCGCCGCCGAGCAGGAGGCCTTCACCGCACTGGCCGCCGGGGCGCCGGCGGACCTCCCCGTGCCGGCGTGCGGCGACTGGACGGCCGGCGTGCTCGTGCGCCACCTCGCCACCGTCCACCGCTGGGCGGCGCTGGCCACGCGCACCGGCCCCGGCGGGGAGCTGCCCGACATGCGTCCGCTGTGGCGGGAGACCACCGCGGACGACTACCCGGCCGCCGCGGCGGAGCTGCGCGCGGCGCTGACCGACCCCGCGCGCCCCTGCGTCACCCTCGTCGGCCCCGGCGCCGCCGCCTGGTGGGCCCGGCGGCAGGTCTCGGAGACCTTCGTCCACCGGCTGGACCTCGCGGCCGCGCTGGGGGTCGCGGCCGACGCCGACCCCGCGGTGGCCGCCGACTGCGTCGCCGAGGTGGTCGACACGATGCACCCGCGGCAGGTCGCCCTCGGGCGGGTGGCGATGCCGGCCCGCGGTCTGCGCCTCACCGCCCCCACGGGCAGCTGGGAGCTCGGCCCGGCCCCGGTCGCGGAGGTGACCGGGCCGGAGGTCGCGCTCGCCCTGCTGCTGTGGCACCGCACGGACCTCGACGACCCGCGGCTGACCGTCACCGGCGACCGGGCCGCCGCGGCCGCCGTCCTCACCGGGCCGGTGGTCCCGTGACCGCCGGCCACCCGCCGCCCCCGGTGGCGACCGTGCCGGACCTGCTCGGCGAGGTGTGGACGGCGCTCGGGGGCGGGCCGCTGCCGGCGCCGGTGACCGTCCGCGGCTCGACCGGCCTGGCCGGGCCGCTGGCCGCCGAGGAGCTCGCGCTGGCCGCGGTGGCCGCCCCGCTGCTGGCCGCCCGCGAGCTGTCCGGGTCGTCCGCACCGCTGGACCTCGACGCCCGGCACGCCGGGCTGGCCGTGCGCAGCGAGCGCTTCGTCTCCCGCGCCGGCCGGCCGGTCGGGCCGGGGTTCGCGCCGATGTCGCGGTTCTGGCGCACCGCCGACGGCTGGGTGCGGCTGCACGCGAACTACCCGCACCACCGGGCGGCGGTGCGGGCGGTGCTCGGCGAGGGCGACCCCGACGCGGCGGCCGCGGCCATGACGGCGCTGGACCTCGAGGAGGCGGTGGTGGCGGCCGGTGGCGCCGCGGCCGCGGTCCGGTCACCGCAGGCCTGGGCGGCCTCCGCTCCCGGCCGGGCGGTCGCGGACCTGCCGCTGCTGTCCCTGGGGCCGGCCGGCGAGGCGCCGCCCCGCGACGCCGGCCGCCCGCGGGTGCTCGCGCTGACCCGGGTCATCGCCGGGCCGGTGGCCGCCCGCACCCTGGCCGCGCTGGGTGCCGACGTGCTGCGGCTGGAGAGCCCGCGGCTGCCCGAGGACCCCGGCACGCTGGCCGACACCGGCTCCGGCCAGCGGACGGCGGTGGTCGACCTGGCCTCCCGCGACGGCCGGGCCACCGCCGAGGAGCTGCTCGCCGGCGCCGACGTCGTCCTCCTCGGCCACCGGCCCGGTGCGCTGGAGGCGTTCGGCCTCGACCCGGCGGAGCTGGCCGTGCGGCACCCGCACCTGGTCAGCGTGCGGCTGTCGGCGTGGGGCACCACCGGCCCCTGGGGACGGCGGCGCGGCTTCGACTCACTGGTCCAGGCCGCGACCGGGATCGCGGAGGTCTGCGGCTCGGCCGGCCGCCCGGGCGCGCTCCCCGCCCAGGTGCTCGACCACGCCACCGGGCACCTGGCGGCCGCGGCCGCGCTGCGGGCCCTGACCCGCCGGCGCGCCCGGGGCGGCACCTGGTCGGCCGAGCTGGCGCTGGCGCGGACGGCGGCACGGCTGCTGGCCGCCGGCCGCGTCCCCGACCGGCCCGGCGACGACCCGGACCCCGTCCCCCACCTCGTCGAGGTCGCCGCGGACGACGGCCCCCTGACCGTCGTCGGCCCGCCGGGCGCCCCGCCCTGGACGAGCGCCGCCCGGCGGTCGGCGCCCGCCTGGCTCGCCTGACGCGCAGGCAACGAGCAACCGCGAGCAGCTCCGAGCAGCTCCGAGCAGCCACGACGCCCCGCGCCCCCGCCCCGCCCCACCTCCTCGCCAGAATGGCCACTCCGGCGGACGAGAGGCGGGGGCATGGACCTGGGGCTGCGCGGACGGCGGGCGATCGTGACCGGTGCGAGCCGGGGCATCGGGCTGGCAGTGGCCGAGGCGCTGGCCGCCGAGGGCGCGGCGGTGGCGCTGGTGGCCCGGGACGCCGCCGGCCTGGCCGCGGCCGCCGACCGGGTGGCCCGGCACGGCGCGCCGGTGCTGCCGCTGTCGGCCGACACCACCGACGACGCCGCCGTCCGGGCCGCGGTCGACCGGGTGGTCACCGAGCTCGGTGGGGTCGACGTCCTGGTCAACTGCGCGGCGCGGCCCGCCTCGGCCGGCCCCACCCCGCCGCTGACCGGGCTCGCCGACGACGACGTCCGCGTCGAGCTGGAGACCAAGGTGCTGGGCTACCTGCGCTGCGCGCGGGCGGTCGCGCCGCACATGGCCGCCGCCGGCTGGGGCCGGATCGTCAACGTCAGCGGCCTCAACGCCCGGCGCACCGGGTCGCTGGTCGGCTCCGTGCGCAACGTCGCCGTCGCGGCGATGACGGCCAACCTCGCCGACGAGCTGGGCCCGTCGGGCATCACGGTCACCTGCGTGCACCCGGGGACGACGGTCACCGAGCGGACGGCGTCGGTGGTGGCCGACCGGGCCGCGCGCGAGGGCGTCGACGAGGCGGAGGCGGCGCGGCGGCTGGCGGCCGGCACCAGCATCGGCCGGCTGGTGACCGCCGCGGAGGTCGCCGACGTCGTGGCGTTCCTGGCCTCCCCGCGCAGCGCCGGCATCACCGGGGAGTCGATCGCCGTCGGCGGCGGCAGCCGCGGCGTCATCCACTACTAGGACGCCCGGCCGCGCCCGACCGTTCGGGCCGCGGCGGCCGAACGCCTCGTGGTGGGGGCTGCGTCCCGACCGGACCCTGCGCGTCCCTCGCGGCGATCTCGCGGTTCCCCCGTGGTAACCCTGCGCTGCGGTCGGCAGAGTCCTCCCTGTCGCCGGGCCACGGGGGACCGGCGGCGAGAGCACGGGGGAACGGGCCCCGCTCACCAGCCTCGGGGGAGGGTCGGTGGGCGGGGCCCGGCTCGTTCCCGCCGGGCCGTCAGAGGCCGACCGCGACCGTCGCCGCGAGCTCCCGGACCGCCTCGAGGTCGGCGGGCCCGGGGGCGCCGGTGAGGCTCAGCGGGGCGGCGACCTGCTTCCAGCGCAGCGCCCCGGTCACCTTCGCGATGCTGGCCAGCGCCCCGGCGGTGTCGTCGTTGCCGTGCACGTACACGCCGAAGGGGAGGCCCGCGGTGGCGTCCAGGCACGGGTAGTAGACGGTGTCGAAGAAGTGCTTGAGCGCGCCGGACATGTAGCCGATGTTGGCCGGCGTCCCCAGGAGGACGCCGTCGGCGGCGAGCAGGTCCGCCGCGCCCGCCGAGAGCGCCGGGCGCACCTCCAGCTCGACCTCCTCGACCATCGCGGCGCCCTCGCGGACCGCCTCGAGCACCGCCTGCAGGGCCGGCGACGGGGTGTGGTGGACGACGAGGAGCCGGGGCACGGCGGCATCCTCCCCCAGGACGGCGGCCCGATCGCGCCGCCGGCGTGCCGCGCTGGTCGCGCCTCCCCCGCCCCCGCCGTCCCGGTGGCCGGGGACCCGGGCGACGCCGCGGCGGCGCACACGGCAGGATCGAGGGCGTGACGCACTCGCCGACCGACTCCGACACCGGCCAGACGCAGCGCCCCGCGCCACCCGCGGCGATCTCCTTCGCCCGGGGCGCCCCCTCCACCGACATCGTCGACGTCGAGGGCCTCAAGCGGGCCGCGGCCGCCGCGTTCGAGGACGACCCCGCGGGCGTCACCGGCTACGGCACCGCGATCGGCTACGTGCCGCTGCGGCGGTGGATCGCCGACAAGCACGGCGTCCCCGAGGACCACGTGCTGGTGACCAACGGGTCGATGCAGGCCGACGCGTTCCTCTTCGACGAGTACGTCACCCCGGGCACCTCCGTCATCACCGAGCGCCCCACCTACGACCGCACCCTGCTCGGCCTGCGCCAGCGCGGCGGCGACGTCCACCTGGTCACGCTGCAGGAGGACGGCATCGACGTCGGCGAGGTCGAGGCCCTGCTCGCCGGCGGCCTGCGCCCGGCCCTGGCCCACGTGATCCCGAACTTCCAGAACCCGGCCGGGTACACGCTGTCGCTGGCCAAGCGCGAGCGGCTGCTCGCCCTGGCCCGCGAGTACGACTTCCTGCTGTTCGAGGACGACCCGTACGTCGACGTGCGCTTCTCCGGCGAGCCGCTGCCGCGGATGCTGGAGCTCGACGGCGGGCCCGACAGCCGGCAGGTCGTGTACGCCTGCTCGTTCTCCAAGACCGTGTGCCCCGGCATCCGCGTCGGCTACCTCGTCGGGCCCCCGGCCGTGATCGACCGGATCCGGGTGCGGGCGACCAACACCTACATCGCGCCGAACATGGTGGCGCAGGGCACCGTCTACCAGTACGTGTCCGGGGACCGCTTCCCCGCCGCCCTCGAGCGGGTGAAGAGCGCGCTCGCCGAGCGGGTCGGGGTGCTCGACGAGGCGCTGCGCGCGCACCTGCCGCAGGCGTCGTTCCGCCGTCCCGAGGGTGGCTACTTCCTGTGGGTCAGCCTGCCCGAGGACGAGGGCCACGACGTCGCCGCCATCGTGCGCGAGGCCACCGCGCGCGGGGTGACCATCGTGCCGGGCACCGACTTCCTGCTCGAGGGCGGGCAGAACGCGTTCCGCCTCGCCTTCTCCGGGGTGACCGCCGACGTCATCGACGAGGGCGTGCGCCGGCTGGCCGAGGCCGTCGCCGCCGCGCGCGGCTAGCGCGGCGGCGCAGGGCGCAGCCGGGCGTACCAGCGGGCGAGGTCGGGCAGCTGGTGGTGGGCGTTGAGCCCGCTGGGGTTGGGCACCACCCACGTCTCGGCCCCGCCGAGGGGGTCGGGCTGCCGGCCGAGCGCGGCCCGCGGGCGGCCGGTGGCCAGCCGCCAGGCCGTCACGCCGAGCACGGCCAGCACCCGCGGGCGGTGGCCGGCCACCAGCGCGGCGAGCGCGACCAGCCCCTCCCGCAGCTCCGCGGCGCTCAGCTCCGCGGCGGTCCGGGTGGGCCGGTCGGCGATGTTGGTGGACCCGAGCCCGTAGGACAGCAGCTCGCGGTCCTCGTCGGGCGCGAGCCGGCGCGGGGTGAGCCCGGCCAGGTGGAGGGCCGGCCAGAACCGGTTGCCCGGCCGCGCGAAGTGGTGCCCCACGGCGGCCGAGGTCAGCGACGGGTTGATCCCGCAGAACAGCACGTCGAGGCCGGGGGCGACGACGTCGGGCAGCGGCTTGGACCGGGGGGCGGGGAGTGCCACGCGGCCGAGTGTCCCCGGGGACGGCTAGCGTCGGGCCGTGGCCGAGCGCTGGTTCGAGGACTACCCGGTGGGCGCGACGGGCGAGTACGGCCCGATCTCCGTGGCGGAGGACGACGTCGTGGACTTCGGCCGCCGCTTCGACCCCCAGCCGTTCCACGTCGACGCCGAGGCGGCCGCGGCGAGCCCGTTCGGCGGGCTGATCGCCAGCGGGTGGCACACCTGCGCGCTGATGATGCGGCTCTACGCCACCGAGTACCTGTCGTCGGCCTCCAGCCTCGGGTCACCGGGGATCGACGAGCTCCGCTGGCGGGCGCCGGTGCGGCCCGGCGACGAGCTGGTCCTGCGCACCGCCGTGGAGGAGGCCCGCGTCTCCCGCAGCAAGCCCGACCGGGGGCTGCTGCGCACCCGCGTCGAGCTGGTCGGCCGGGATGGCGCGGTGGTCCTGTCGATGGTCGCGATGAACCTGGTGCGCACCCGCCCGGCCGGGTGAGCGGGGCCCGCCGTCACCCCGTCCGCACCCACCTGGCACCGTCGTCGCCGGGTGGGCCCGCCCCGGAGCGGGTAGTGCACCCCGGAGAGTCTGTCGAGAGCAGGAGTGCAGAGGATGCCGCAGGGCACGGTCACGTGGTTCAACGCCGAGAAGGGGTTCGGGTTCATCGCACCCGAGGACGGTGGGGACGACGTGTTCGTCCACTTCTCGGCCATCGAGGCCTCGGGCGGCTTCCGCAGCCTCGAGGAGGGCGAGCGGGTCGAGTTCGAGGCCAGCCAGGGCCAGCGCGGCCCGCAGGCCGACCGGGTGCGCTCGCTGGGCGGCGGGGGCGGCGGCCGGTCCGGCGGTGACCGCGGCGGTGACCGCCGCGACCGGGACGACCGGGGCGCCGGGCGCGGCGCCGGCGGCCGCTCGCAGGGCACGGTCGCGCGGTTCAACGCCGAGAAGGGCTTCGGGTTCATCGCCCCCGACGACGGCGGTGACGACGTCTTCGTCCACTACTCGGCCATCGACGAGGCCGGCTACCGCGAGCTGCAGGAGGGCCAGCGGGTCGAGTTCGACGCCGTCCGCGGCCAGCGCGGCATGCAGGCCGAGGCGGTCCGGGTGGTCGGCGGCGGGGGCGGCGGTCGCGGCGGCCGGTCCGACCGCGGCGGCCGCAGCGAGCAGGGCGGCGGACGCGGCGGATACGGCGGTGGCGGTGGCCGGGTGCAGGGCACCGTGGCCCGCTTCGACGCCGACAAGGGCTTCGGGTTCATCGAGCCCGACGACGGCGGCGACGACGTCTTCGTCCACTTCTCGGCGATCGACGACTCCGGTTTCCGGTCGCTCGACGAGGGCCAGCGGGTCGAGTACGAGCCGGTCCGCGGCCAGCGCGGCATGCAGGCCGACGGCGTCCGCGTGGTCGGTGGCGGCGGGGGCGGCGCCCGCGGTGGACGGCCCGAGCGCGGCGGCTACGACCGCGGTGGCTCCGACCGGCCGGCCCGCGGCGGTCGCGACGAGCGACCGGCCCGGCGCGGCGGCGGTGGGGGCGGCGGCCGCGGCCAGGGCACGGTCAACTGGTTCAACGCCGAGAAGGGCTTCGGGTTCATCACGCCCGACGACGGCGGCGACGACGTCTTCGTCCACTTCTCCGCCATCCCCGACCGCGGCGGCTACCGCGAGCTGCAGGAGGGGCAGCGGGTGGAGTACGAGGCCAGCCGCGGTCAGCGCGGCATGCAGGCCGACTCCGTCGACCCGCTGTAACTCCGCCTCGGGCGTTGTCCCGCAGCCGGCCACTCCGGTGGCCGGAATGGCCGGTTGCGGGACAACGCTGGCAGCGGGTCCACGGGTGGCATACCGCGTCAGCGGTCGCGTCAGCGCTGCAGCCGGGCGACCACGCGCGGTCCGAGCTCCGCGGTCGCCGTCCCGGCGGCGGCCGAGGCGAGGACGGCGCCCCAGGCCACCGGGTCCAGCGGCGTGCACCCGAAGAAGCGGCTGACGCCCGGGGTCTGGACGACGGCGACCAGCACGGCCAGCGAGCCGGCGGTCGTGGCCAGCACCAGCGGGCTGCGCCGTCCGGCCCACGCCGTCTGACCGAGCTGGGTGGCGATCAGCGCGGCGAGGCCCATCGTGCCGGCGCGACCGCGGGGGCCGGTGAGCCGCCCGGTCACCCAGGCGCCGGTCGCCCCGACCGTCGTGGCCGCTCCGCGCACCAGCACGGCCCGCCGCACCTGCTCGGTGAACCCGCGGTGCGGCCCGGCGGCCAGCACCGCCGCGAGCGGGTGCCCGGCCAGCGGGCCCTCGCCGTCCTCGGCGGGCGCCCGCCGCGGCGTGGCGACCGCGACGGCCAGCGCCGGGAACATGTCGGTGAGCAGGTTGACCAGCAGCAGCTGGCGGGTGCCCAGCGGTGAGCGGCCGCCGACCGCCGTCCCGAGCACGGTGAAGGCGATCTCCCCGGCGTTCCCGCCGACCAGCACCGACACCGCCTCGCGCACCCGGCCCCACATCGCCCGGCCCTCGGCGACCGCGTCGACCAGCCGGGTGAGGTCGGCGTCGGTGAGCACCAGGTCGGCGGCGGTGCGGGCGGCCGGGGACTCCGCGCCGGCCACGCCGACACCGACGTCGGCCAGCCGGATGGCCGCGGCGTCGTTGACGCCGTCCCCGGTCATCGCGAGGGTCGCGCCGGCGCCGCGCAGCGCCGCCACGAGCGTGACCTTCTGCTCCGGGGACAGCCGGGCGAAGACGGCGGCCCCGGCCACCAGCCGGCGGCGTTCCTCGTCGGAGGCCTTCGCGAGCTGCGCGCCGGTGACCACCCGGTCGGCGTCGGGGATGCCGGCCTGCGCCGCGATCGCCGCAGCGGTCTCCGGGTGGTCGCCGGTGGCCACCAGCACCCGGATGCCGGCGGCCCGCAGCTGCGCCACCGCGGTGGTGCTGGACTCCCGCACGGTGTCGGCGAGCCCGACGAGCCCGCGGACGGTGAGGTCGCGGGCCGCGTCCTCCAGGTCCTCGGGGACCCCGTCGACGGCGCGGTCGGCGACCAGCAGCACGCGCAGCCCCTCACCGGCCAGGTCCGCGACCCGCTCGCGCACGCCCTCGCACGCGCCGCAGCGGCGGAGCACCACCTCGGGCGCGCCCTTCACCACCAGCCGGCCCGCGCGGACCGCGGCGGAGAACCCGCGGCCGCCGGCGAACGGCAGCGCCGCGTCGGGGTCGCCGTCCGGCGCGGCCCCGCGTTCGGCGGCGGCCTCGGAGACCGCCCGGTCGGTCTCGTGCGCGTCCTCCTCGCCGGGCGGGACCGCCGCGGCGGCCAACCGCAGGACGTCGTCCTCGCCCGCCCCGTCGAGCCCGACGGCGCGGACCAGCCGCAGCCGGTTCTCGGTGAGCGTGCCGGTCTTGTCGAAGCAGACGGTGTCGACCCGGCCCAGCGCCTCCAGCACCCGGGCGGAGCGCACCACCGCCCCGCGGGACGACAGCCGCCGCGCCGCCGCCTGCTGCGCGACCGTGGCCACCAGCGGCAGCCCCTCGGGGACCGCGGCGACGGCGATGGCCAGCCCGGCCGACACCGCCTGGCGCAGCGGCCGGCGCCACAGCAGCGACAGGCCGGTGACCAGTCCCCCGCCGGCCAGGGTCCAGGGCAGCACGGAACTGGTGAGCTCGCCCAGCCTGGCCTGCACGCCGGCAGGGGGCGCCGCTCCCCCGGCCGCCCGGGCGGCGCGGCCGGCCTGGGTGGCCTGCCCGACGGCGACCACGACCGCCCGGCCGCGACCGGCGACCACGGTGGTGCCGTCGAAGAGCATCCCGGTGCGGTCGGCGACGTCGGCGCCCGGCGTGGGATCGGACGACTTGGCCACCGCCAGCGACTCGCCGGTCAGGTTCGACTCGTCGACCTCGAGGTCCTCGGCGGCGAGCAGCCGGGCGTCGGCCGCCACGACGTCGCCGGGCTCGACCACGAGCACGTCGCCGGGCCGCAGCGCGCCGCCGGGCACCTCCTCGGTGCCGGCTCCGTCGCCGTCCCGGCCGGTCTCCCGGCGCGCACGGACGTCCTGCTCCAGCAGCAGCGACTCGAGCGCGGTCTCCGCCCGCAGCCGCTGCAGGCCCGACAGCAGCGCGTTGCCGACGGTCACGCTGCCGACCAGGACCGCGTCGGTCACCTCGCCGAGCACCGCGGTGGCCGCGGCGCCCGTGGCCAGCACCGGGGTGAGCGGATCGGCCAGCTCGGCGACGACGGTGCGCCCGTAGCGCAGCGGCGTCCGGACGACCGGGACGGCGGCGGCCCGCCCGGCCAGCGCGCCCACGACGGACCTGCGGCGCTGCGCGTCGGGAGCCGTGCCGGCCAGCCGGCGCAGCACGTCGTCGGCGTCGAGCGCGTGCCACGGGGTGTGCACGGTGGGCGGCGGGACCGGCCGGCGGGCGGCCCGCGCGGCGGTGACCGTGCCGTCGAGCATCGTCCACGTGGTCGCCGACTTGCCCGGGGTGGTGGCCCGGCGCTGGCCGGTCAGCGGCCGGCCGACCGAGGCGAGCAGCCCGCCGAGCACGTTGGCCGAGATCGCCGTCTCCACCGCGCGGCGGCTGAGCGCCCGGGCGTCGCGGGCGGCGGCCACGATCCGGCAGGCGTCGGCGAGCCCGGGGCCGGTGACGAGGTCGGCACCCCAGGCGGGGGCGCGGCCCGCGCGGACCGGCGCGACCCCGACGTCGGCCGCGTGCAGGGCGGGGCCGTCGGTCGCCGAGACGAGCAGGACGACGGCCCCGTCCTCCTGCAACCGGCGCACGGTGGCGAGCAGCGGCTCACCGGCCGGCGGGACCTCCTGCGCGGCGGGCGCCACCTCGGCCGTGCCCGGGTGCTCGGGCAGGACGATCCGCAGCCCCGCCGCGGTCGCGGCGTCGAGCAGGGCCTGGGCGTGCGGGTCGAGCTCGGGCGCCACGGTGGCGGTGCCCACCCGCCGCCCCCGGACGGTGAGCACGTGCCGTCCGGTGCGCGGGGCGTCCTGCCGGCCGAGCAGCCGGGTGGCGAGGGTCCAGACCGCGGCGTCGTCCCAGGCGTCCTCCCCGTCGGTGGCCTCGGCGTCGGCCTCCACGACGACGGGTGGTCCGGTGCACAGCGCCGCGGGGTCGACGACGACGGTGTCGACCCGGTCCAGCCGCCGGTAGGCGCCGCCGTCCATGGGCAGCACGCCCTGCCGGCACAGCAGCAGGTCGAGGGTCGCGGCGAAGGACTCCCGGCCGGCCGTGGCGGCCTTCGGGGTCAGGGCCTTGATCAGGTCGGCCGAGCGCGCCGGGTTCCGGGTGAGCGGCACGAGGCCGAGCGCGCCGGCCAGGGTCGTGGGCGCCAGGCGGTCGCGGTAGGTCTCCACCGGCCCACGGGGCAGTGGCCGGGGCCGCTCGCCGGGCGGCGCGAGCGGGGTGCCGACGTCGTCCTCCGGCTCGGGGCGGCACAACTTCGGCTCGCGCGCTCGCCAGACCTGCCGGCGGGCCCGGACGGCGGCGGCCTGCTGCAGGGACTGCGCGGCGTGGATGGCCGGCACGACAGGGCTCTGCGCGAGCGCGTGCAGCAGCGAGCCGGTGCCGGTCAGGGCGAGGTCGGCGCCGACCCGGCCGATCCGGCCGGTCAGCGCCTCGCGGACCCGGGGCTGGGACTCCAGGAGCGCGAGCACCAGGGTGGCGTGCCGGGTCAGCCGCGGCACCGGGAGCACCCGGCCCAGCAGGGCGGCGCCGACGCCGGCGGTGGCCACCGACGCCTTCACGGCCGCGGCGAGCAACGGCTCGAGGTCGGCCGGGTGGTCGGGGGCGTCGGGGAAGACGCCGGTGCCGCCGCGGGCCTGCTCGATCGCGGTGACGGCGCCGACGACGTCCCCCACCGAGACGCGCCGGTCGTCGAAGGCCACCAGCACCCGGCCGACGACGTCGTTCACCGCCGCCCACTGCACGCCGTCGAGCCGCTCCAGGTGGCGGCGCAGCGCGGATCGGACCTCCGGGGCGTCCTCGGCGGCCGGGGCGGCGAGCTCGACCTGCGCGTGGCCGCGCTCGGCCCACACCCGGCGGGTGTGCCGTGCCGACGGCGGCTCGAACAGGGTGCGCGCGGTGCCGAGCACCCCCTCGCGCACGTGCCCGGCGGGGAAGGGGTCCGCACCGGTGACCACGGTGCCGACGGCGCGGGCCGCCGGGACCACGGCGTCCCTGGCCAGACCTGCGGTGGCGGCCAGCCCCTCGGTGGCGGCCCGGGTGAGCCAGGTCGTGGCCCGGGCCGGTCCGGTGAGCAGCCCGACGGTTCCCACGGCGGGGACGGCGGCGGCGCCCGCCCCGGTCGCCACCGCCCGGGCCAGCCCCGCGAGCACACCGGGGACGGCGACGGTCGTGCGCAGCAGCCCCATGTGCATCCCCCCGGCGGAACTGAGGTGACACGCAACGCTACGCCGGCCCGGCAGCCCGCGCCCGCCCGAGCCGGTGCAGCGAGGCCGCGTTCCCGGCCGGGTCCTGCAGCGTGGGCGCACGCACCGGACGCTGTTCTCGCTGGCCAGCGCCCCGGAACTGTCGTACCCCCGGCCTAGCGTGCTGGTCATGGCGGGGGTGCGGGAGTTCGCGGTCGGGGTGACCGTGGTGCCGCTGGCCGCTCCGCCGGAGCGGGACGTGGAGCCGCTGCCGACCGATCCGGGGTGGGTGCCGGACACGCTGCCGGAGATGCTGCCGCCGCGCCGCAGCAGTGCGCAGGAGGCGGCGCTGCTGCAGCAGATCACCGCCGCCGAGGCGATGCTGGCCGGGCTGCGGGTGCGGGCGGTGCTGGGCCTGGCCGCCGCCCGCCCCGACCCCCGCCACACCCACGGCGACGACGAGCAGCGCCGCCCGGGTGAGCTGGAGGGGGTGAGCGAGTTCTTCGCCGACGAGCTGGCCACCGTGCTGGCCTGCTCGCGCACCGCGGCCGGGAAGCTGGTCGACCGGTCCGCGACGCTGGCGGAGAAGCTGCCGGCCACCCTCGCCGCCCTGGACGCCGGCACCCTGGACTGGCCGCGGGCCCAGGTGCTGGCCGACCAGCTGGGCTGGAAGGCCCGCGGGGTGGACCCGGCCGTGATCGCCGAGGTCGAGGCCGCCGTCCTGCCGGCCGCCGCCGAGCTGTCGATCCGCCAGCTGGAGGCCGCGGTGCGTCACGAGCTCACCGCCCGCGACGCCGCCGCCGCCGACCGGCGCCGCACCGACGCCGAAGCAGGCTGCGACGTGACCGTGCGCCCGCTCGGTGACGGGGTCAGCGAGCTGGTCGCCCGCATGCCGCACGAGCTGGCGGTGGCCTGCCGGCGCACCGCCGACACCGACGCCCAGGCCGCGAAGACCGCCGGTGACCCCCGGCCGCTGGGGGTGCTGCGCGCCGGAGCGCTGGCCGACCGCATCCTGCAACCCGGCGCCGACCGCACCCCGGTCACCGCCACCCTCACCGTCGACGTCCCTCTCGCCGCGCTGACGGTGGATCGCTTCCTGGCCGCCGGTGGCCCGGCGCCGGAACTGTTCCGACCCGGCGCCACCCCCGCCCCGACCGCCGAGGTCGACGGCGAACCGATCACCGCCACCCACCTGCGCCGCCTCCTGGCCGACCTGGACGCGGTCGGCCTACGCGCCCCCACCGACGGCGCGCTGCGGTACGCGTTCACCGACACCGACGGGCGGCTGCTGGCCGTGGCCACCGACACCGAACTGCGCGCCGCCGCCGCCCGCGGCTGCCCCACCCACCCCCACACCTGCTGCGGCTGCCCCATCCTCACCACCCCACCGGCCGTGCACCGGTACCGGCCGTCGGCGGCGCAGGTGCGCTACCTGCACACCCGCGACCGCACCTGCCGCCACCCCGGCTGCGCCAACCGGGCGGTGTGGGCCGACGCCGACCACGTCATCCCGCACGCCGCCGGCGGGCCCACCGCCTGCGAGAACCTGTGCTGCCTGTGCCGCCGGCACCACCGGCTCAAGACCCACGCCGGCGGCTGGACCTACCAGCTGGCCCCCGACGGCACCCTCACCGTCACCACGCCCTCGGGGGTCACCCGGACCAGCCGCCCCCACCGCCGACGGCGGGCCGACACCGAACGCCGATCCCGCGCCCCCGGCAGCGACCCACCCCTGCTCCCCCTCACCGGCACCCGCGTCCTCACCGGCCCACCCCTCCCCGGAGCCGAGCCCCCCGACGACGACCCGCCACCCTTCTGATCAGCGGCCCCTGCTGCCGCTGACCGATCGAGGGAAGATCGAGCACATGCCCACCCCGGTCGACCCCTCGCTGGTCACCCTGCACCTGTGGGGCGTGTCCGGTCGCGGCGTGGCCCGGGCGGTCGGGCACATGGCCGGCGACCGGCTGCGGTTGCGCCGGATCCCGGGCCTGCGCTTCGCCAAGCTGCTGGGCACCGGCAGCGGGCGCACCTTCACCGTCCGCGACGCCGACCCGCGCCGCTGGGGGCTGCTCGCGGTCTGGGACGACGCGGCGGCGGCCGACGCCGCCGGCACCGGCCCCCTGGTCGCCGGCTGGCGCGCGTTCGCCGACGAGGAGTGGTCGGCGCGGCTGCGGCCGCTGGCCGCGCGCGGGCTGTGGTCGCGCCGCGAGCCGTTCGGCCGCCCCACCGCCACCCGCTGGGACGGTCCCGTCGCGGCGGTCACCCGCGCCCGGCTGGTGACCCGCAAGGCGGTGCGTTTCTGGTCCGCCGTCCCCCCGGTCTCGGCCGACCTGCACCGCTCCCCCGGCCTGCGCCTGGCGCTGGGCATCGGCGAGGCGCCGCTGGGGCTGCAGGGCACCTTCAGCGTCTGGGACTCCGGTGCCGCGCTCAACGCCTTCGCCTACGACCGCGCCCCGCACGCGGCCGTCGTGGACCGCACCGCCCGCGAGGGCTGGTACGCCGAGGAGCTGTTCGCCCGCCTCGCCGTCCTGGGCACCGCCGGCACCCTCGACGGCCGCGACCCGCTGGCCTGACGGTCCCTCAGCCGGCGAAGGTGAGCACCTCGGCGACCGGACGGCGGTTGGTCGACGGCGTCCGGTCCCCGGTCGGGAAGCCCAGCCGCAGCATCATCTGCGGGTGCCCGATGAGCGACAGCCGGGTGCGCAGCTGCGTGCGGGTGGCCGGCCAGTCCAGCGCCTGGGTCAGCGGCGAGGCCGCCAGGCCGGCGACGGTGGCGCGCAGCAGGATCTGGCCGAGCGCGCGGCCGGCGGTGAGCCAGGCCATCGCGTCGTCGTTGTCGGTGCCCATCAGCACCACCGCCGGGCGCTCGACGGCCGGCGGCGGCGCGGACGGGTCGTCGGGGTCGTGGAAGGGGGACCGCCGGGGAGGCCGCGAGCCCACTACGAAGTCTCGGATGAGCCAGTTCGACGGCCGGGTGGCGGGGTCCTCGTCCGGGACGGCCCCCACCGGGATCCCGTCGGCAGCGGCCGGGTCGGTGCGCATCCACCGCTCGAGCTCGGCCACGTACTCCGGCTCGCTCTGCTCGATCTCCTCGGCCCGGGAGACGAGGAAGGCGGTGGCGGTCTCCTCGTCCGACTCGGTGATCGGCTTGAGCCAGACCGAGAACGTCGCCGCGGCCTGCTGCAGCCCGTCGACCACCTCGGGGGGGACCGCCTGCGGCAGGAAGGGCGCCCGCTCGGTGTGCCGGCTGGCCACGGCGCCGGCCAGCGCGCGGTCCTCGGCGGTCGCCTCGCGGGGCCCGGTGACGGTGAGCGTCGCCAGCAGGTCCGGGTCGGCCGGGTCGGGCAGCAGCTCCACCGCGACCTCGGCGCCCTCGGCCCGCAGCGCCACCAGCGCGAACTCCACCGCCACGCCACAGCTGATCACCCGCTGGCGGCCGGACCGGTCCAGCGTGTGCAGCGCCCGGGACGGGTCGGTGCGGACGTCGAGGCGGTCCCCGGCCACCGTGAACGCCCAGGGCTGCGTGTTGTGGATCGACGGCGCACGTGTCGCGGCCTCCACCGCGCGGCTCCACTGCTCCCGGTCCACCGGCCACCTCCCGTCCGGCCCCGTCCGGGGCACGTCGCTGCCGAGGTCCTGCCTACCCC
This sequence comes from Trujillonella humicola, assembly GCF_046233715.1. Classification (NCBI taxonomy): domain Bacteria; kingdom Bacillati; phylum Actinomycetota; class Actinomycetes; order Geodermatophilales; family Geodermatophilaceae; genus Trujillonella; species Trujillonella humicola. The sequence continues at coordinate 24,218 of NZ_JBJNRJ010000022.1, forward strand.
ATCCCCGGCGCAGCGACAGCGGCGCCCCTCCCCGGCGTCAGGGGCCGAAGAACAGCCGGACGACCGTGCCGTCGGGCCCGGTGCGGACGGCGGCGTCGTCGGCCAGGCTCCAGGCCAGCCACATCCCGTGCGGCCCGTCGTCGGCGGGCGGCACGTAACCCCGGGTGGGGTCGGGCAGCCCCGGCCCGGCGTCGGACACCTCCACGACGAAGGTGCCGGCCTCGGTCCAGGTGGCCAGATCCGCGAACGGGGCCCCGGCCAGCGCGTTGAGCACCAGCTCGTGGCCGGCCAGGACGACGTCGCCGACGCGCGCCCGCCGGTCGTCGGGCACCGCCGCGCACAGCCGCCGCCGTGCCTCCCAGGGGGACGTGACCGCGGCCGGCCGGGCACCGGCCGGCCGGGCCGTCCACGGCGGCTGCACCGAGCGGAGGAACTCGGCCGGGTCCTCGTACGCCGGCTGGCCGACCGGAGCGCCCTCGCCCCACGTCAGCGGGTGGGTCCGCGCCACGTCGGCCAGGACCTCCGGGGGGAGCTTCCGCCGGTCGTGCAGGCACAGGCTGTAGTAGGGCATGTCGTCGTAGCAGCGGTTGGCCACCGACTCGAAGCGGCGCCACTCCCGGCCGTCGTCGCGGGCCAGCCACACCGGCTCGGCGGCCAGCCGCCAGCGCGGGACGGAGGCGCGCAGCCCGCGCAGGTCCCGGTCGTAGGCCTGCAGCGTGCGGTGCCCGCCCTGCCACCAGGTCTCCGCCGCGGCGAAGACGGCGAGCCGGCCGAGGTCGGTGCCGAGGTGGGCGGCGAGCAGGCTGCGCACCCGTTCGCCGGCGACCACGAGCACCGGCTCGTCCCGGGAGAAGCCCTCGAGCACGAAGGGCACCACGCGGTGCACGACCTCGCCGTCGTTGCCGAAGACGAACCCCTCGTGGCCCAGGTGCGTGCCGTCCCAGCTCCCGGTCGGCCGCAGGAGGCTCACGCGTCCTCCGCGGGCGCGGCGCCCAGACCGAACAGCTCCAGGACGCGGCGGGTCGACCGCCGGGCCCCGACCAGGCGCACGCGCACGCCGCGCCCGTCCAGCTCCAGCACGGTCGTGGCCAGCGCCCGGGCGCCGGCGACGTCGAGGAAGTGCAGGTCGGTGAGGTCGAGGACGACGTCGCGCGGGGCCTCGTCCGGTCCCGCCCCGCCGGCCACGTCGTGCAGCGCCCGGGCCACGTCGGCGGCCTGCGACACGTCGACCTCGCCGTGCAGCGAGAGGACCGGGCCGCGCCCGGAGAGGTGGGCCAGCGGGTACCGGCGGCCCAGGTGCTGGTCGGGGTGCAGGACGGCGAGCGGGCCGAGCACGTCGTCGCCGAGCGCGGCGTCGTAGAGGCACAGCGCCGTCATCGGGACCGCGTCCATCAGCACGTCGGCCAGCTGCTCGTAGGCGTGCAGCCGGCCGAGCCCGCCCGCGCCCGGACGGGCCAGCGGCGTGACGTCGGCGGCGACCCGCAGGCCGGCCCGGCCGCGGCCGACGGCGGCCAGGGTCGCCGCGCGGTAGCGCTCCACCTGCGCGGCCGGCGAGAGGTCGTCCGCGCCGGCGTAGGCGTCCTGCGTGGCGCGGACCTCGAGCCGGCCGTCGGCCAGGAGCCGGTCGCGGTCGGGCAGGTCCTCGAGCAGGTCCAGCAGCGCCGGCCGGGACTGCCCCACCAGCAGCAGGTGCTCCCCGCGCCGGCGCCCCTCGTCGAGGTAGGGCAGCACCGCCGCCGCCAGCTCGGCGTCCCCGTCGTAGGCCCAGCAGAGGTGGTCCCCGGGCCGGAGGCCGGTGGGGGACCCGAACCTCCGCGGGGCCGTCACCCGCCCGACGCTACCCCGGCGCGTACGGGTCCGGGAGGCCCCCGGACGGAGCCGTTCCGGGACCTGGGCGCGGGGCGGTCAGCCGGTGAGCACGACGAGCAGGCCGGCCAGGCCGGTGACCGCGGCGAGCGCGGCGAGGACCGCGGTGGCCGGCCCGGGACCCGGAGCCCCCTCGCCGGCCAGGAGGCGCAGCGCCGCGCGGTAGCGGCCGCGCGCGGCGGCGAAGAGCAGGGCCGCCGCGGCACCGCCCGCGACGGCGAGCACCCAGGCGAGCGCACCGGCGGCCGGGGCCGTCAGTCGGGCGGCGACCACCGCACCGGTGCCCACGCCGAGGGCGGTGCGCCGCCAGGCGAGCGCGGTCCGCTCGGCCTGCGCCGCGGGCTCGGGCCCGGGCGCGGCCCCCGACTCGCCGCTCACGCGGCGACCAGCCCGATCAGCACGAGGGCGCCGGAGAGCGCCGCGCCCAGGGCGACGACGGGCCCGAGGACCGACGCCGGCAGCGGGCGGCGCAGCCGCAGCGCCCGCTCGGTCGCCCCCCAGCGGGTCCAGGCGAGCACCGGGGCGAGGGTGCCCAGCGCGACCAGCAGTAGCGCCGCGGCCAGCCGCAGGCCCTGCTGGATCGGCAGGTCGAGCGCCTCCAGCGCCACCCCGGCGGCGGCCAGGGCGAGGCCGGTGCGGATCCAGGCGAGGAAGGTGCGCTCGTTGGCCAGGCTGGCCCGGGCGTCCGGCTCGTCGCCGACGCCGTAGACGTGGCGGGGGAAGCGGGTCACGCCGGCGGATGCCCGCGGCGGGCGCCGGGCCTCCTCACCGCCGGTGCGCCTCGAGGACCATCGGCAGCCGCTCGGCGGGGACGCCGCGGCCGTCGTCGGGCCGGGACCAGTGCACGGCCAGCTCACCGATGCCCGCCTCGGCCAGGCGCCCGAGCGTGTCCGCGTACCGCTCGGGGCTCTCGAACGGCCAGGTGGCCTCGAGACCGAGCAGCGCGACCCGGTGCAGCGCGCCGGCGTCGCGGCCCTCCTCGGCGAGGACGTCGGTCAGGCGGCGGCTCTGCGCGGCGATCGCGGCGAGCCACTCCTCGGCCGGCACCTCGGCCCCGAACGGGCCGTAGGTGACCCACCCGGACCCGTAGCGGGCGGCCAGCCGCAGCGCGCGGGGACCGGCCGCCGCGACGGTGAAGGGCACCCGCGGCCGCTGCACGCAGCCGGGCAGCTGGTGGGCGTCGACCGCTGCGTACTCCCCCGCCGCGGCCGTGGTCACCGGCTCGGTGAGCAGCCGGTCGAGCAGGGACAGCCAGTCGGCGAAGCGCGTCGTCCGCTCCGCCCGGCTGCGCGGCGGCTCCCCCAGCACGTGCGCGTCGGGTCCCTCCGTGCCGACGCCGACGCCGAGCTCGAGCCGGCCGCCGGAGAGCTGGTCGAGGGTCATCAGCTCCTTGGCGAACGGCACGGGGTGGCGGAAGTTGGGCGAGGCGACGAGCGTGCCCAGCCGCACCCGCTCCGTGGCGCCCGCGGCCGCGGCCAGCAGCGGCACCGCGCCGTACCAGGGGTTGCGGCGCAGCAGGGGCCAGGAGAGGTGGTCGTAGGTCCACACGGTCCGCACGCCGGCGGCCTCGGCGGACCGGACGTCGTCCAGGAAGGCCGCGACCGGATGCCGGTCGGGCAGGACGACGGCGGAGAGGGCAGGGGTCACCGCGCCAGTATCGGGGGCCCGGGCACCGCGCGACCGGGCTCACCCACCGGACAAGGGTTGGAGCACCAATCGTTGGCGTATCGTCGAGACGTGACCCCCACCCCCGGCATCGGCACCGAGCTGCCCGACGACCCGCTCGCCCTCGAGCGGCAGGTGTGCTTCGCGCTGGCGGTCGCCGCCCGCACCGTCGTCTCGGTGTACCGGCCGTGGCTGGAGCCGATGGGGCTCACCCACCCCCAGTACCTCGTGATGCTGGCGCTGTGGCAGCACGGCCCGCTGGCGCTCAAGGACCTCAGCCGGCTGCTGCAGCTGGACCCGGGGACGCTGTCGCCGCTGGTGAAGCGGCTGGAGGCGGCCGGCCACGTGCGCCGCGACCGCGATGCCCGCGACGAGCGCAACCTCGCCATCGCGCTGACCGACACCGGCCGGGAGCTGCGCGCGCGGGCCGAGCGCATCCCCGAGGGCATCGTCGCCCACCTGGGCCTGCCGCTGGAGGAGCTGCTCGCGCTGCAGCAGGCGCTGACCCGCGTCAACGCCGCCGCCCAGGACGCCCTGGCACGGGTGCCGGACGTGGCGTCGTGACCCGTCCCGTCCCGGTTCCGCCGTCCGCCGGGCCGGTCGTCCGCCCGGGCCCGCTGCGCTGGGTCGGCTACGCCCTGGGGACCGGCCTGCCCGCGAGGCACAGCAGCTGGGTGCTGCACGACGTCACCACCGGCACCTGGGTGCTCCGGCACGTGGCCCGCGCCCTGGTCCAGTTCGCCGTCCCCGCGCTGCTGATCCTGGTGCTCGTGCCCGGGCCGCTGGCCCTGCGCTTCGGCATGGTGCTGATCGGCGTCATCCTCGGGCTCGCCTTCTCGCTGGCGTACATGACCGAGACGGTGGAGAACCGGGTGCGCAAGGCCGGCTACCCGATCGGCAGCGCCCAGGCCGGCCGCGACCGCGCCGCGGCCGAGCGCGAGGTGGTCGCCGCCCACCGGCGCCGGGAGGCCGCCGCCCGGCGCGCCGCGCGCTACCGCGCCCGCCAGGGCCGCTGACCCTCAGCCGCGCACCACCTGCTCCAGCGTGCGGGCCGGGTGCCCGGTGAGGTCCGGGACGGCGGAGCTCACGCCGGCCATCTCCCCCGCCGCGATCGCGGTGTAGGTCGACACCCAGGCGTCGACCTGCCAGTCCGGCGCGCCGGAGGGAGCCCGTGAGGCGTACGCCTCCTCGACCGACTCCGGCACGTAGGAGACCGGCCGCCCGGTCACCCGCGCGAGCACGTCGGCCACCTCGGCCAGGCTCAGCTCCTCCGGACCGGTCAGGTCGTACGTGGCGCCCGCGTGCGCGCCCGGGTCACCCAGCACGACGGTGGCGACGTCGGCGATGTCGTCCTGCGCGACCACGGCCGCCCGCCCGTCGCCGGCCGGGCCGCGGATGACGCCGTCGTCGCCCACCAGGTGGACGGCGAAGTCGGCGTACAGGGCGTCGCGCAGGAAGGTGTGGGTCAGGCCGGCGGCCCGGACGTGCTCCTCGGTGGCCCAGTGGTCCCGGGCGAGGGTGAACGTGGCGTCCGGCGCGGCGCCGAGGAAGGACACGTAGACCAGGTGGCCGACGCCGGCCGCGGCGGCGGCGTCCACGAAGGCGCGGTGCTGGTCGACCCGGTCGGGGGTCTCCGAGGCCGAGACCATGAGCACCGTCGCGACGCCCTCGAGCGCGGCCCGGACGGCGTCGGGCTCGCCGTACGGGGCGCGGACGGCGTCCGCCCCGGGCAGCCGCGGGGCGCGGGCCGGATCGCGGACGAGCAGCCGCTGCGGCACGCCCGCTGCGGCGAGCCGGCGGGCGACGCGCCCGCCCAGCCGTCCGGTGGTGCCGGTGATCGCGATCGGTGCGGAGGTCATGGGCGGGACAACCGCCGCGCCGCGCGCCGACTTCCCCCGCACCAGGACCCCCGCACCAGGACCCCCGCAGCAGTGACCCTCGCGTCAGAAGTCGTGCGCCCCGTCGTAGGAGGCGTCGCCGCCGCGGGTCTGCTCCCGACGGGGCGGCTCGGCGAGCGGGGAGCGCCCGGACCGGCGCGGCGCCGGCGCCGACGCCGGCACGTCGTGCGCCAGGTCGTAGGCCAGGTCGTGGGCCGGCTCGTGGGCGCTGCCCCCCGGGCTCTCCTGCGCCGGCTGGGTCATGGTCGCTCCCGTCGTCGTGGGGTCTCCGACGGCGCTGATGCTCCTCCGGGGACGCCCCGGGGACCAGGCCCCCCGGGTACCGCCCGCTGAGCGGAGTGCGGGAGGCGAGGAATCCTCACCTCCCGCACTCCGCTCAGGTGCGGTGGAGGGTGAGGTCGCGGGCCTCGGCGTAGCGGGCGCGGACGGCGGGCAGCGGGTCGGCCTCCCGGACCTCGGTGCCCGGCCGCGGCCACTCCGGCGGCGTCGCCCCGCCGGCCAGCACCCAGGCCGCCTGGCGCGCGGCGCCGTCGGCCACGTACTCCCCCGGCGGCGGCACCAGCACCGGGACGCCGAGCACCGCCGGAGCGAGCGCGCGCACCGCCTCCGACCGCGCCCCGCCGCCCACCAGCAGCACCCGGCGGACCGGGGTGCCGCCCGCGGCCACGGCGTCGAGGCCGTCGGCCAGCCCGCACAGCAGCCCCTCGACCGCGGCGCGCGCCAGGTGCGCCGGGTCCGCGGTGCCGAGCGTCAGCCCGTGCAGCGCGCCGGTCGAGGTCGGCCGGTCCGGCGTCCGCTCGCCCTCGAGGTAGGGCACCAGCGCCAGCCCGCCGGCGCCGGCCGGGGCCGACAGGGCCAGCCGGGACAGCTCCTCGTGGCCGACCCCGAGCAGCCGCGCCGTGGCGTCGAGGACCCGGGCGGCGTTGAGCGTCGCGATCAGCGGCAGGTAGTGGCCCGTGGCGTCGGCGAACCCGGCCACGGTGCCGGTCGGGTCGGCGGCCGGCGTCGCCGACACCATCGACACCACGCCCGACGTGCCGATGGAGACGACGACGTCGCCGGGCCCGGCGGCCAGCGCCAGCGCGGCGGCGGCGTTGTCCCCCGTCCCCGGGCCGAGCACCGCCCCGGACGGCGTCGTGCCGGCGGCCTCCGCCGGCCCGAGCACCCGCGGCACGACCGGCGTGCGGCCGAACGCCCGCCCGAGCAGGTCCGGCCGGTACTCCCCGGTGGCCGCCGACCAGTAGCCGGTGCCCGACGCGTCCCCCCGGTCGGAGACGAGGGCCTCGAGGCTCTGCTCGCCACCCGCCTGCCCGCCCCCTCGATGCCCCGCCAGCCGCCAGGTCAGCCAGTCGTGCGGCAGGCACACCGCCGCCGTCCGGTCGGCGGAGTCCGGCTCGTGATCGGCCAGCCAGCGCAGCTTGCTCACCGTGAACGACGCGACCGGCACCAGGCCCACCGCTTCGGCCCACGCGCGGCGGCCGGTCTCGCCCCCGCCGAGCTCGGCGATCAGGTCGGCGGCGGCGCCGGCGGAGCGGGTGTCGTTCCACAGCAGCGCCGGGCGGACCACCTCGCCGTCCTCGCCGAGGCAGACCATGCCGTGCTGCTGGCCGCCCACGGCGACGGCGGCGACGTCGTCCAGCCCGCCGGCGTCGGCCACCGCCACGTCCAGCGCCGCCGCCCACGCCGCGGGGTCGACCTCGGTGCCGTCCGGGTGGGGTGCGCGGCCCTCGCGGACCAGCCGGCCCGTGCCGGCGTCCCGCACCACGACCTTGCAGGCCTGGGTCGAGGTGTCGACCCCCGCGACGAGAGGCACGGGCTCAGCGCGCGCCGAGCGCGTGCTCGACGGCCAGCTGCGACAGCCGGACGGCGCCGGCACCCCGCTCCGCGGCGGCGTCGACGTCGAACTCCTCGAACGCCGACCGGTCGGCCAGCAGGTCCTCGTACGTCTCGCCCGCGGCCAGCGTCGGCTGCGCGAGCTCCGGCACCCGCGCCGCGGCCAGGGCCTCGGCGACCTCGGGGTCGGCGCGGAACGCCTGCGCGCTCCTTGAGCAGCAGGTAGGTGCGCATGTTCGCCGCCGCCGAGGCCCAGACGCCGTCCATGTCCTCGGTGCGCAGCGGCTTGTAGTCGAAGTGCCGCGGACCCTCGTAGCGCGGGCCGCCGGAGGGGAAGCCGTTCTCCAGCAGGTCCACGGTGGCGAACGCCGAGAGCAGGTCGCCGTGGCCGAACACCAGGTCCTGGTCGTACTTCGGCCCGTGCTGGCCGTTGAGGTCGAGGTGGAACAGCTTGCCCTGCCACAGGGCCTGGGCGATGCCGTGCGTGTAGTTGAGGCCGGCCATCTGCTCGTGCCCGACCTCGGGGTTCAGCCCGACCAGGTCGGCGTGCTGCAGCGTGGAGATGAAGCCCAGCGCGTGGCCGATGGTGGGCAGGAAGATGTCGCCGCGCGGCTCGTTCGGCTTGGGCTCCAGCGCCAGGCGCAGGCCGTAGCCGCGGTCGACCGAGTACTGGGCCAGGGTGTCGATGCCCTCGCGGTAGCGGTCCAGCGCGGCTCCCAGGTCCTTCGCCACGTCGACCTCGGCGCCCTCGCGCCCACCCCACAGCACGTAGGTCTGCGCACCGAGCTCGGCGGCCAGGTCCATGTTCCGCATGACCTTGCGCAGGGCGTACCGGCGGACGTCGCGGTCGTTGGCCGTGAGCGCGCCCTCCTTGAACACCGGGTGGGTGAACAGGTTGGTGGTCACCATCGGCACCACCAGCCCGGTCTCCTCCAGCGCCGCCCGGAACCGCTTCACGTGCTCCTCGCGCTCCCCGGCGCCGGACCCGAACGGGATCAGGTCGTCGTCGTGGAAGGTGACGCCGTAGGCGCCCATGCCGGCCAGCCGGTGCACCGACTCCACCGGGTCCACCGCCGGGCGGGTCGCGTCGCCGAACGGGTCGCGGGCCTGCCAGCCCACCGTCCACAGGCCGAACGTGAACTTGTCCTCGCGGGTGGGCTGCGTCGCGCTCATGTGTGGTCCCCTCGGGTGACGATGATTTGTCGCACCATAGAACAAAAGCCGCTCGCCCACTAGCCTGTCGGCGTGGCGGAACCGGGGACGACGACGCGGGGCGCGCGGCAGTCGAGCCTGCGCACCGGCAACCTCGGCCTGGTCCTGCGCACCGTCTGCGCGGCCGCCGAGCCGCCGTCGCGCGCCGACGTCGCCGCAGCCACCGGGATGACCCGGGCGACCGCCGCCCGGCTGGTCGACGAGCTGGTCGCCGGCGGGCTGCTCGCCGAGACCGAGCGCGGCGCCACCGGCCGCCGTGGCCGGCCGGCCACCCCGCTGTGCCCCGGCGGGCGGCTCGCCGCGCTGGGCCTGCACGTCGACGCCGGCCGGCTCGCCGTCCGCGTCGTCGACCTGGCCGGCCGGGTGCTCGCCGAGCGGCTGGTGGACGGCGACTGGGTCGACAGCGACCCGCGGACGACGCTCGAGCAGGTGGGCGGGCTCGCCGCCGCGGTCCTCCGGTACGTACCGGAGGGCGTGCGGCTCGTCGGCGCGGGGCTGGCGCTGCCCGGCATCGTGGACGTCGACCGCGGCGTCCTCCTGCGGGCGCCCAACCTCGGCTGGCGGGACGTGCGCCCGGCCGACGTCCTCGCCGCGCACCTGCCCGCCGAGCTCCACCCGGTCCTCGGCAACGAGGCCGACCTCGCCGCGCGCACCGTGGCCGAGTCCGCTCCCGGCCGGGCCGGCGCGCACCGCGACCTGCTCTACGTCTCCGGGCAGATCGGCGTCGGTGGCGCGGTCGTGCTGGACGGGCGGGTGATGGGCGGCAGCGCCGGCTGGGCGGGCGAGGTCGGGCACGTGTGCGTGGATCCGGACGGCCCGGTGTGCCCGTGCGGCTCGACCGGCTGCCTCGAGCGGTACGCCGGCCGCTCCGCCGTCCTCGCCGCGGCCGGGCTGCCCGCCGGCGGCGACCCCGGCGAGCTCCTGGCCCGCGCGGCCGCCGGCCGAGCCGCGGCGGTGGGCGCGCTGGCCGGCGCCCGCCGCGGTCTCGCGGTCGCGCTGGCCGGGGTGCTCAACGTGCTCGACGTCCCCACGGTCGTGCTCGGCGGGTTCCTCGGCGGCCTGGGCGAGGCCTTCTGCCGGGAGCTGGAGGACGAGCTGGCCGCGCGCGTGCTGTCGGCCCGCTGGCGCCGTCCGCGGGTCGAGGCCGCCGGCGGGGACCCCGCGCCCGCGGCCACCGGGGCCGCCCTGCGGGCGCTGTCCGGCGTGCTGGCCGACCCGGTCCGCTGGCTGGCCTGAGCATCAGCCGGACCCCGGCTCCGGCAGGCCGACGCCGAAGGCGCGCAGCCGCCCCACCGGCAGCGAGGCCATCATCCGGGCCAGGTCGGTGCCGACGGCGTCGGCGGCCCCGTCGCCGCCGAACGCGGCGAGCACCGGGGTGATCGCGGCGGCGGCCTCGGGGTCGGCCAGCAACTCGCCCAGCGTCGTCTCCTCGGTGAGCGGCAGCCGGACCTCCTCGCCGGTCAGCCCGACCAGGCCGGTGGCCCGCAGGTCGCGGCTGGAGACCCCCGCCGACACCTCGTACTCCCCCGGCTCGAGCACCCAGCGCTGCGCCTTCGGGTGCCAGTACGCCAGGTCGTCCCGGCGGAGCAGCACGGTCACCTCCCGGCTCCCGCCCGGCGCGAGCGTCACGCCGGCGAAGCCCTTCAGCTCCCGCACCGCCCGCTGCACCGCGGAGCCGGGCACGCCCACGTAGAACTGCACGACCTCCCGCCCGGCCCGCCGACCGGTGTTGGTCACGGTGACGGTGGCGGTGATCCCCTCGTCGCCGGCCGACAGCTCCAGGCCGGCGACGTCGAAGGCCGTGTAGGACAGCCCGTGCCCGAAGGGGAAGGTCACCTCGATGCCGCGCGCGTCGTACCAGCGGTGCCCCACGAACAGGCCCTCGGCGTAGCGGTGCCGGGAGAAGCCGCCGGGGAAGTCCAGGTACGCCGGCACGTCCTGGAGCCGCTGCGGCACCGTCTCGGCGAGCCTGCCCGAGGGGTCGACCGCACCGGTGAGGACGTCGGCCATCGCCGCGCCGCCGCCCTGGCCCAGCAGGCCGCCGGTGACGATCGCGGGCACCAGCTCCACGACCGGGGCCAGCCGCACCACCCCGCCGTGCGAGAGCACCAGCACCGTCCGCGGCTGCGCGGCGGCGACCTCGCGGACGAGCTGCAGCTGGTCGGCGGGCAGCTCGACGTCGTCGCGGTCGAACCCCTCCGACTCCTGCCGGGCGGCCAGCCCGACGAAGAGGACGGCGACGTCGGCCGTACGGGCGGCCGCGACGGCCTCGGCGCGGAGGGCGTCGGCGTCCCCGGAGCCGTCGGTGGTGAATCCGCGGGCGTACGGGACCTCGCCGAGCCGCGCGCGGAGCTCCGCCAGCGGGACGTCGAGCCGGGTCGGGTTCACGTGCGAGCTGCCCCCGCCCTGGTAGCGCGGCAGCTCGGCGAACTCCCCGATCACCGCCACCCTGCCGGTCGCGGTCAGCGGCAGCACCGGGGCACCGTCGACGGGGTCGTTCTGCAGCAGCACCACGCACCGCGCGGCGGCCCGGCGGGCCAGCTCGTGGTGGGCGTCGACGTCGAACCCCGCGCCCGGACGGCGCCCGGCGGTCACCCGCGCGGCGAGGTCGGCGACCGCCCGGCCGGCCCGCTGCAGCGCCGGTGCCTCCAGCCGCCCCTCCTCCACCGCGGCCACCAGCGCCGCGTCGCCGTCGGCGTCGGGGCCGGGCATGGTCAGGTCCAGACCGGCTGCCACGGCCGCGACGCGGTCGGACACCGCGCCCCAGTCGCTGACCACCACGCCGTCGAAGCCCCACTCGCCGCGCAGCACGTCGGTGAGCAGCCACCGGTCCTCGGTGGCGTACACGCCGTTGACCTTGTTGTAGGCGGCCATCACCGTCCACGGCCGCGCCTGCTCGACCACCCGCTGGAAGGCGCGCAGGTACACCTCGCGCAGCGGCCGCTCGTCGACGTCGGAGCTCGCGCGCATCCGGTCGTGCTCGGCCTCGTTGCCGGCGAAGTGCTTGAGCGAGGTGCCCACGCCCTCGCCCTGCACCCCGCGCACCCAGGCCGCGGCGAGGGTGCCGGTGAGCACCGGGTCCTCGGAGAGGTACTCGAAGTTCCGCCCGCCGCGGGGGTCCCGCTTGAGGTTCACGCCGGGCCCCAGCAGCACACCCACGCCCTGCGCCTGGCACTCCCGCCCCAGTGCCGCGCCGATCTCCTCGGCCAGCTCCGGGTCCCACGACTGGGCCAGCCCCACCGCCGGCGGGAAGCACGTCGCGGGCTCGCTGGCGCCCAGGCCGAGCTGGGAGGGCGACCCGGCCTGGCGGCGCACGCCGTGCGGGCCGTCGGTCAGCCAGAAGGAGGCGGCGCCGCCGACGGCCTCCGTCGTCCAGGAGGAGGCGCCGCTGGTGAGCGCGGCGGCGTCCCCCGCCGGCATCGGGTCCGGATCGGACGTCGTCATGGCTCTCCTCGGGTCGGGTCCCGTCGGTCGTCCCCTCACCGGGACGGGTCCACCAGGGTCATGCCGGCGCCCGCCGGCCGGTCGAGGTCGGGTAGCCGGGCGGCCGCCTCCGCGAGCCCGACCGTGCGCCCCACGAGCCGCTGCGGCTCCAGCGAGCCGTCCTCGACCAGCCGGATCATCACGGGGTAGTCCGAGGCCGCCATGCCGTGGCTGCCCAGGACGTCGAGCTCCCAGCCGATGACCCGCGCCATCGGGACCCGTGGGTGCCCCTGCACCGGTGGCAGCAGGCCGACCTGCACGTGACGCCCCCGCCGCCGGAGGCCGAGCAGCGCATCGGCGCAGGTCTGCTCGCTGCCCACCGCGTCCACCGCCACGTGGCTGCCCCCGCCGGTCAGGTCCGCCACCGCGAGCGGGACGTCGGTGCCGTCGGCCGCGACGGTGTGCTCGGCGCCCAGCTCCGCGGCCGCGGCGAGCGCGGCGGGGTCCCGGTCGACGGCCACGACCCGCGCACCGACGGCGCGGGCGATCATGACCGCGCTGAGCCCCACCCCGCCGGCGCCCACCACGGTGACCCACTCCCCGGCGGTCACGCGGGCCCGGCCGACCAGCGCCCGGAACGCCGTCGCGAACCGGCAGCCCAGGCTCGCCGCGCTGGCGAGGTCGACCTGCTCGGGGACGGCGATCAGGTTGGTGTCCGCGGCGTGCAACGGGACGTACTCGGCGAAGGACCCCCAGTGCGTGAAGCCGGGCTGCTGCTGGTCGGGGCAGACCTGCGCCTCCCCCGCCCGGCACCACTCGCACCGGCCGCAGCCGCACACGAAGGGCACCGTGACCCGGTCCCCGACGGCCCAGCGGCGGACGCCGGCGCCGACCTCGGCCACCACCCCCGCGAGCTCGTGACCCGGCACGTGCGGGAACGCGACCTCGTCGTGGCCGGCCCAGGCGTGCCAGTCGCTGCGGCACAGCCCCGAGGCCACCACGCGCACCACGACCCCGCCGGCCGGCGCCTCGGGTCCGGGCACCTCGTCCACGCGCGGCTGCGCGCGCACCGCGTCCACCACCATCGCTCGCACCCGGGGAGGATCCCAGCCCGACCGCGGCCCGGCGCAGCACCGGTCCCCGTCCGTGCCACTTCGTCCCGGTGGCCTGCCCGCCGGCCGCCCGCGATGCCCCAGGCTGGGCGGGTGCTGCTCCGCCGTCCGCCCGCCCGGCTGCCCCGCCGACTGGTCCAGCTCTACGCCGGCCTGGCCGCGTACGGCGTCTCGATGGCGCTGCTGATCCGCTCGTCGCTGGGCAACATGCCGTGGGACGTGCTGCACCAGGGCCTCGCCGACCGGCTGCCCCTCTCCCTCGGCACGGTCACCGTGGTCGTCGGGGCGCTGGTGCTGCTGGCCTGGGTGCCGCTGCGGCAACGGCCGGGGCTGGGCACGGTCAGCAACGTCGTCGTGATCGGGGTGGTCGTGGACGCCGCCCTGGCCGTCCTGGCCGCGCCGTCCGCCCTCTGGGCGCGCGTCCTCCTCGCCGCGGCGGGCATCGGGCTCAACGCGGTCGGCACCGCTCTCTACATCGGGGCGCGGCTCGGGCCGGGTCCGCGCGACGGGCTGATGACCGGCATCTGCGCCCGCACCGGCCGGCCGGTCCGCTGGGTGCGCACCGCGATCGAGGTCGCCGTCGTGGCGACCGGCTGGGCCCTGGGCGGGACCCTGGGCGTCGCGACGGTCGCCTACGCGCTGCTGGTGGGTCCGCTGGTGCACCCGCTGCTGCCGCGGCTGACCGTGCCCCTGGACGCCCCGGCGCGCTCGGCCGCGTAGAGCCGGCACCGGGCCGCGCGACCTGTGCCAGGGTGTCCCGTGACCTGGTCCACGCCCGACCCGCGGGTCCCCGTCCCGTGAGAGTCGCGCTGTTCGCCACCTGCCTGGTGGACACGGTGGTGCCGCAGGTGGCGCGGGCGACCGCCACGCTGCTGCAGCGGCTGGGGCACGAGGTCGTCGTCCCGGCCGGCCAGTCGTGCTGCGGCCAGATGCACGTCAACACCGGCTACCGGCGCGAGGCCGTGCCGATCGTCGCCAACCACGTGCGCGCCTTCGCCGGCGCGGAGGTGGTCGTCGCCCCGTCGGGGTCGTGTGTGGCCTCGATCCACCACCAGCAGGCGGCGGTGGCCCGCCGGGCCGGCGAGCACGCCCTGGCCGAGGAGGCGCAGGCACTGGCCGGGCGGACGTACGAGCTGTCGCAGTTCCTCGTCGACGTCCTCGGCGTGTCCGACGTCGGCGCCTACTACCCGCACCGGGTCACCTACCACCCGACCTGCCACTCGCTGCGGCTGCTGCGGGTCGGCGACCGGCCGCTGCGGCTCCTGCGGGCGGTGCGCGGGCTGGACCTGGTCGAGCTGCCGGGTGCGGAGTCGTGCTGCGGGTTCGGCGGCACCTTCGCGGTGAAGAACGCCGACACGTCGACGGCGATGCTCACCGACAAGATGGCCGCCGTCCTGAGCACGCACGCCGAGGTGTGCACCGCCGGGGACGCGTCCTGCCTGCTGCACATCGGCGGCGGGCTCTCCCGGCTGCGGTCGGGCACCCGCACCGTGCACCTGGCCGAGATCCTCGCCAGCACCGAGGACGCCATGACACCCCACCAGGCGTCGGCCCCGGCGGTGCGCTCGTGACCGTGCAACCTGGCACTTCTGCACGGGGCAGAAGTGCAGTTCTGCCCGGAGGAGGGGCCTCGTGACCGCCGTCCACCTCGGGATGCCCGCTCTGCCGACGGCGCCGCGGGGCGTGGGCGACCTGCGCGGCGACCGGCCCTTCCCCGACGCCGCCCGCGACGCGCTGCGGGACGGGCAGCTGCGCGCCAACCTCGGCTCCGCGACGACGACGATCCGGGCCAAGCGCGCCGCCGTCGTCGGCGAGGTGCCCGACTGGGCGCAGCTGCGGGCGGCCGGGGCCGAGCTCAAGGCCGCGACGATGGCGCGGCTGGACGAGCACCTGGTCGAGCTGGAGCGGCAGGTGACCGCGCGCGGCGGCACGGTGCACTGGGCCCGCGACGCCGTCGAGGCCAACCGCATCGTCACCGAGCTGGTGCAGGCCACCGGGGCGGACGAGGTCGTCAAGGTCAAGTCGATGGCCACCCAGGAGATCGGCCTCAACGAGGCGCTGGAGGCCGCCGGCATCGAGGCGCTGGAGACCGACCTGGCCGAGCTGATCGTGCAGCTCGGCGAGGACAGACCCAGCCACATCCTCGTGCCGGCGATCCACAAGAACCGCGCGGAGATCCGCGAGATCTTCGCCCGCACGATCCCCGGGGTGGACCCCGACCTCACCGACGAGCCCCGCCGGCTGGCGATGGCGGCGCGCGCCCACCTGCGCGAGCGGTTCCTCCGCGCCCGCGTGGCGATCAGCGGCGCGAACTTCGCCGTGGCCGAGACCGGCACGCTCGCCGTGGTCGAGAGCGAGGGCAACGGCCGGATGTGCCTGACCCTGCCGCAGACGCTCATCACCGTGATGGGCATCGAGAAGGTCGTGCCGGCCTGGCGCGACCTCGAGGTGTTCCTGCAGCTGCTCCCCCGCTCCTCTACCGGCGAGCGGATGAACCCCTACACCTCGCTGTGGGCCGGGGTGACCCCCGGCGACGGCCCGCAGGAGTTCCACCTGGTCCTGCTGGACAACGGGCGGACGGCGGTCCTGGCCGACGAGACCGGCCGCGCGGCCCTGCACTGCATCCGCTGCTCGGCGTGCCTGAACGTCTGCCCGGTCTACGAGCGCACCGGCGGGCACGCCTACGGCTCGGTGTACCCCGGCCCGATCGGCGCCGTGCTGACCCCGCAGCTCACCGGGCTCTCGGCCGGCACCGCGGACAACTCCGCGTCCCTCCCCTACGCCTCGACGCTGTGCGGCGCCTGCTACGACGTCTGCCCGGTCGCCATCGACATCCCCTCGATCCTGGTGCACCTGCGCGCCGAGCACGTCGAGGCCCGGCAGCGCCTCACCCCCGACGCCGCCACCTTCCGCGCGCTGGGCAGGGTGATGTCCTCCCCGCGGCTGTGGCGGCTGGCCCAGCGCGCCGCCGGCCTCGGCCGGTTCCTCGCCCGCGGCCGGCCCACCCTGCCCGCCGGGCTGCCCCCGCCGGCGAGCGCCTGGACCCGCACCCGGGACCTGCCCACCCCGCCGCGGGAGACCTTCACCCAGGCCTGGGCACGGGAGCACGGCCGATGAGCGCCCGCGACGACGTCCTCGCCCGCATCCGCACCGCGCTCGGCCCCGCCCGGCCGGTCCCCGAGGTGGCCCGCGACTACCGCACCACCGACGACCGGCCGCTGCCCGAGCTCCTCGACGTCCTCACCGGCCGCCTCGAGGACTACCGGGCCACCGTCCACCGGTGCACGCCGGACGCCATCAGGGGCACCGTCACCGCAGCGCTCCACGAGGTCACCGGCGACGTCGTCGTCGCCCCCGGCGTCCCGCACGACTGGCGACCACCGGGCAGCACCGAGGACGACGGCCGCCCCGCCGTCGGGCTCACCGCCTTCGCCGCCACGCTGACCGGCGTCACCGTCGCCGTGGCCGAGACCGGCACCCTGGTGCTCGACGCCACCCCGGTCTGCGGCCGGCGGGCGCTGTCCCTGCTGCCCGACGTCCTGGTCTGCGTGGTCACCGCCGACCAGGTGGTCGGAAGCGTGCCGGAGGCCCTGGCCCGGCTCGACCCGCTCCGCCCGCTGACCATGATCAGCGGCCCGTCGGCCACCAGCGACATCGAGCTGCAGCGCGTCGAGGGCGTCCACGGCCCGCGCACCCTCGCCGTCGTCCTCGCCGCGTGAGCGCCGGCCCCCTCGCAGGGGCCCGCCGCGAGCGGGTACTACAGCTGCTCGATGCCGGCCGCGTGCCGGCGGGCCAGCTCCCGGTACTCGTCGCCGTTGCCGGTCACCCAGTGCCGCGTGCTGTCGGTGAGCGGGCCGCGGACCCTGGCGGGCGCGCCGAGGGCGACCACCTCGTCGGGGATCTCGGCGCCGGGCGCGACCAGGCTCCCGGCGCCGATCAGCGTGCGCGCGCCGATGCGGGCGCCGTCCTGCACCGTCGAGTTGTTCCCGATCAGGGAGCCCTCGCCGATCTGCGCGCCGTGCACCACGCAGCCGTGCGCCACGCTCGCGCCCGGGCCGATGATCGTCGGCTCGCCGCCGTGCAGCACCGAGCCGTCCTGGATGTTGGCCCCGGCCCGGACGATGATCTGCCCGAAGTCGGCGCGCAGCACCGCGCCGTACCAGATGGACGCCCCGGCCTCGACGACGACGTCGCCGACGAGCGTGGCGGTGGGCGCCACGAAGGCGTCGGGGTGGACCTGCGGGGATCGGCCCTCGAAGGAGAACAGCGGCATGCCGACATCCCTACCGTAGGGACGCCGTCGCGGGCCAGGCCGCTCAGCCGTGCCAGGCATGCGCGCCGTGGAACCCGCGGTGGTCCGGATCGGGCTGCGGCTCCCGTCCGGCCCGCTCGCGGGCCTCCTCCCGCCGGTCCCGCCGCCAGTCGAGGACGCCGAGCACCAGCGCACCCAGCGTGGTGACCAGCGCGACCGCCAGCCCCGCGGCTGCGGCCACCGCGTAGTCGCCACCGGCGGAGGAGAGGACGACGTAGAAGAGCCCGGGCAGCGCCGCGGTGCCGATCGACGCGCCGAACCGCTGCGCCGTCTGCAGCCCGCCCCCGGCGGCCCCCGCCATGGGCACGGGCACGTTGCGCAGCGTCATCGTGATGTTCGGCGAGATGACGAAGCCGCCGCCCAGTCCCCCGACCAGCAGCGCCGGGGCGACCGCCCACCCGGCCCACTGCGCCGGCACCAGCAGCAGGATCGTCGCCGCGGCGGCCAGCCCGACCGCCACGCCGGCCAGCCCGAAGACGGTCAGCGCCCGGCCGTACCGCTCGACCAGCCGGCCGGCGAGCACGGCGGTGCAGGCCGACCCCAGCGCGAACGGCGTCACCGACAGGCCGGACTGCAACGGCGTGTAGCCCAGCCCGGTCTGGAAGAACAGTGCGAGCACCAGCCAGATCCCGCTGAAGCCGAGGAAGTACACGGTGCCCAGCGAGGCTCCGGCCGCGTAGCCGCGGGTCTGCGTGACCAGCCGCGGATCGAACACCGGCTGACCGCCCGCGCGCACGACGCGCCGCTCCCACCGCACGAACGCCAGCAGCAGCGCCGCACCGACCGGGAACAGCCACCACAGGGACGCGAGCCCGCCCGCCTCGGCCTGCACGAGCGGGAACAGCAGCGCCAGCGCGCCGGCGCCCAGCAGCGCGACGCCCACGCCGTCGATGTGCCCGCGGTCCCCGCGGGCGGTCCTCGGCAGGAGCCGGAGCGCCAGCACGAACGCCAGCGCCCCGATCGGCACGTTGACGTAGAACACCCACCGCCAGCCGCTGGCGTCGCCGGCCAGCGCCAGGATCAGCCCACCGACCACCGGCCCGGCCGCCGTGGAGACGCCGATGGTGGCGCCGAAGAGGCCGAACGCGCGGCCGCGCTCGGCGCCGCGGAACAGCTGCTGGATCAGCGCCGAGTTCTGCGGCGCCAGGCACCCGGCCGCCAGGCCCTGCACCAGCCGGGCGGCGACCAGCCACTCGACGCTCGGCGCGGCCCCGGCCGCCGCGCTGGCGGCCACGAACCCCGCCAGCCCGATCAGGAACAGCCGCCGCCGGCCGTAGGCGTCGCCGAGCCGGCCCGCGGGCACGAGCATGAGCCCGAAGGTGAGGGCGTAGCCGGAGACCACCCACTGGACGCCGGCCGGCGAGGCGCCGAGCCCCTCCTGCATGGAGGGCAGCGCCACCGACACGATGCTGACGTCGAGCAGGCTCATGAAGCCGGCGACCAGCGTCACCCACAGCGCCTGCCACCGCCGCGGGTCCGGCTCGTACCTCCCGCCGTCTGCAGCGGTGCGGGCGTCGGGGGCGGAGCGGTCACGACGTCCGATCCTCCGCCTGATAGCCCGCCCGCGCCGCGTGGGGTCAGCCGGCGGGCGGGGGGTCGGGAAAGGTCGCGCGGACGGCGGCCATGTCCAGCTCGCGCACCGTGGCGATGAGCAGGTCGACGGAGTCACCGGGCAGCCACCCGGGTTCGGCGAAGACGCACACGCCGTCCCGGAACACCATGAGCGTCGGCGCGGCGCGCACGCCCACCTCGGCCGTCAGCTGCTCCTCGGCCTCCGTGTCGACCGCGGCGAACAGCAGGTCGGGGTGGCGGGTGCCGGCGGTGTCGAAGACCGCGGCGAAGGCCCGGCTCGACCCCGAGGACGCGGCCCGGAAGTCCACGAGCACGATCCCGGGGCGCTCCACCGCCGCCGCGAAGTCGTCCCGGTGCAGGGTCAGCGTGCCCATGCGACCGAGTGTCCGCCACGGGCGGGGGGAGGGCGAGGGATCAGCCCGGAGGAGGGCGAGAGGTCAGCCGGTGAACGCGCGCGTCTCCGCCATCCGCGCCGCCGGGACCGTCTTCAACCGGGCCACGGCGCGCGCCAGCGGGACCAGCCCGATCTCGGTGCCGTGCAGCGCCACCATCTGCCCGTGCCGGCCCTCGTGCGCGGCGACCGCGGCGTGCAGGCCGAAGCGGGTGGCGAGCACCCGGTCGAACGACGTCGGCGTCCCACCCCGCTGGACGTGGCCCAGGACCGTCGCGCGCACCTCCTTGCCGGTGCGCCGCTCGAGCTCCTCGCCCAGCTGCTGGGCGACGCCGGTGAACCGCCGGTGGCCGAACTCGTCGAGACCGCCCTCGCGGAAGGCCATCTGGCCCGGCAGCGGCTGGGCGCCCTCGGCCACCACGCCGATCACGTGCGAGTCCCCGCGGGCGAACCGCTCGGTGACCAGCCGGGTCACCTCGTCGACGTCGAAGGGCTCCTCGGGCACGAGCGTGAGGTGGGCGCCGGCGGCCAGGCCCGCGTGCAGCGCGATCCACCCGGCGTGCCGGCCCATCACCTCGACCAGGAGCACCCGCTGGTGGGACTCGGCGGTGGTGTGCAGCCGGTCGATCAGCTCGGTGGCGATGCTGACCGCGGTGTCGAAGCCGAAGGTGAGGTCGGTGCCGTCGATGTCGTTGTCGATCGTCTTGGGGACGCCGACCACCGGGACCCCGGCCTCCGCCAGCAGGTGCGCCGCGGTGAGCGTCCCCTCGCCGCCGATCGGCACGAGGACGTCGATCCCGTGCTGGTCCAGCGTCCCGCGCATCTCGTCGATCCCGGCGTGCAGCTTCTCCGGCGCGACGCGGGCCGACCCGAGCGTCGTCCCGCCGCGGGTCAGCAGCCCGTCGACGGCGGCGACGTCCAGCGGGGTGCTGCGGTCCTCGAGCAGGCCGCGCCAGCCGTCGCGGAAGCCGATGACCTCGCTCCCGTAGTGGCTGGTCGCGGTCCGGACCACCGAGCGGATCACGGCGTTCAGACCCGGGCAGTCACCGCCGCCGGTGAGGACTCCGATGCGCACCCGACCGACCATACGTCATGACGTCTCGACGACATGCCGACGCGGCCGGTCCCGCCGCCGTGGGGGGGGGCGGGGGGCGGGGGGGGGGCGCGGGGGGGCGCGGGGGGGGGGGGGGGGGCGGGGGGGGGCGCGGGG